>NZ_JAOCHX010000080.1:0-5942 GCF_029843245.1 Empedobacter sp. GD03739
TAAGCAATCAAGGCTTTCAAATCTTTAAAATTGCAGATAGTAATAATCCTATTTATGCCATAAAATTTGATGAAAATTGTTTACCAATTATAGGATTTTCTAAGAAGTATGATGATGCATACAATCCAATTTCAAACTTTGTAGCTATTCTTACTTGCTCCCAAGCAGATGATGGTTGTCCTTTCATTGCAGGTGCAGAAAAGCGAATCCCAATAACTTACGAAGATCCTAAAATATCGGATGGTACTACCAATCAAACAGAAGTTTACCAACAACGAAGTATCGAAATAGCAACCGAAATGATGTATGTCTTTTCTCAAATAATTAAATAAATAGTATTACATTTTCTGAATGATTATATTTTTAGTTGCATACTTTGTTTCTATCCATTGTTGCAATTTATTTTCATCAATTAACTTTTCTGATTGGTAAAGAATTATTTTATTATTTGATATACTATCTGAATATTGATTGAGTGTACCAAAGTAAATTTGACTAATATCTGGAAATAAAATTTTTATTTCTTTCTCCAGTATGCTATCTCCAAATGTTTTAGCTTTTAGCAATTCGTTAAGTTGCTGTATTTTCAAATCCTTTTCTGTTATATCACTTTGGTTTTTATTGAGTTCACTTAAAATTTCTTGTTTTAAATCTGCGTTATTTTGTCGAACAGTAAACGTTGTATTATTAATACCATAATCTTCCAATTTGGTATTATATCGTGCTATTTCTAAGCTATCTAATTGTTGAGACAAGAAAGCAAGTTCTATTTTTTTAGGCTTACTTCTGAAATTGACATTTTTATAAATTACGGTATGCCCATTATTTAAAAATTCATTTTGAATAAACGTTTCTACATTCTGCGTAAATTTCTTTTCTTGAAGCAAGTTATACGCTAAGTAAAAACTTGGTATAATCAGTAAGCTCATGACTACTGAAATGCTTATTCTAACTTTTTTATCCAATGAAGGATTTTGAGTTTGTACTGGTTTATATTTTAAATATTTTAAAACAATAAACGTAGACAACGCAATGAAAAAACAATTGATACTATACAAATATAAAGCTCCAACTAAAAATTTAAAATTTAGTGTAGCCAATCCAAAACCTGCTGTACATAATGGTGGCATCAAAGCAGTAGCAATAGCTACACCTGGTATAGGATTCCCTTTTTCTACACGTGTTATGGATACTGCACCAACGATTCCACCAAAAAATGCGATAAGCACATCATATATAGTGGGTGATGTTCTGGCAAGTAATTCGGATTGTACATCTTTAAATGGACTTAGATAAAAATATATACAGGATACGATAAGTCCAGCTATTGTAGCAATAAATAAGTTTTTGGCTGATCGCTTAAGTAAAGAAAAATCATACGTAGCTAATGCAAAACCAGAACCGACTATTGGACCCATTAATGGTGATATTAACATAGCTCCTATAATGACTGCTGTGGAATTTACATTTAATCCTATAGATGCAATTAATATCGCACAAGCTAAAATCCATAGATTAGCTCCTTTAAATGATATATTGCTTTGTACGTCTTCTTTAACTTTATTCTTATCTTCTTCTCCACTTTGTAGATTAAATAATTGATAGATCTTGTTCATTGTGTTTCACATAAGTATTAAAATTATTTATCAATTCTATTTTCTGATTAGTAATATTTTCGCATAAATTTATAAATATCATTATTTGATCCATAAATTACTAAAACATCATCACGTTCAAGTACTGTTGTTGACGATGGAAATCCTTGTACCTGTGGTACTATTTTAAATTGACCTAAAAAACTTGTTTCTTGTTTATTTTTAATAACAGTCATTACCAATATATTGTATTTCTTTTTAAATTGAATCTCATCAAAACTTAATCCTACAAGTTCTTTGGGTACTATAACTTCTATGATACTATATTCCTTATTAAGTTCAAAAGAATCTATAATTCCTTTTGTATTTAGTTTTTTAGTCCAACGTTCGGCAGATTCCTCTTCAGGTCTTATAATTTGATCTACACCTATGGCATGTAATACATTTTCGTGGACATTATTTATTGATCGACTTATTAAACGATTAACTTTTCTATTTTTAAAATTAGCTGTCGCCATAATATTAGAGCCTTCATTTTCACCTATAGTAATTAACACCATATCAGTGTTATTCAAAGGTAATTTATTAAGTGCAACTTCATCGGTTGCATCCAAACAAATAGTATGTGACAATTTATCTTTATACGATTCTACACGTTCCATATTGGTATCAACTCCAATCACCTCATGCCCCAAAGCTGTCATTTTAGTACCTAATGATGCTCCGAAATTCCCTAATCCAATGATAATTAATTTCATGTATTTTATATTAAAATATCCCCCGTAGGATATGAATAACGAGAAGATATGGTTTTCTTAAAAAATGCTGTTAAAATGGTGATCATAGAAACTCGTCCTATAAACATAATTATAATTAATACTATCTTACTAGGATCGCTCAATAATGGAGTAGTATTTAATGATAATCCAACTGTTGAATAGGCAGAAAATACTTCGAATGCTATGTCTATTAATGGTAATTGATAATCAAACTTTGAAATTAAAAATACTCCAATTCCTATAACTAGAAAAGACAATGTTATTGTTGCAAATGCCTTTTGCACTATAGAATCACTGATTTTTCGGTTATATATTTCAATGTTTTGTTTCCCCCTTGCGATATTAATAAAATTTAAAATAGCAATGGCAAAGGTACTTGTTTTTATCCCACCACCTGTAGAGGTAGGTGAGGCACCAATCCACATCAAGAGTAATATCATGATAATTGTAGAGAATTGCAATTGCGAAAAATCTATCGTATTAAACCCAGCAGTTCGTGTGGTCATACTAATGAATGTAGCAGATACAAATTTGCCTATTCCTGTATGATTATTAAGCGTATAATAAAATTCTTCAAAATATATAATAATCGTAGAAATGAAAAGAATAATCAATGAAGTCATTAAATTTACTTTTGAACTTAATGAAAATACCCAACTTTTTTGTTCTTTACGATTATGAAATATACTTGCTATAGTTTTGGTAATAAAATAAGAAAAATAGCGAAGTATATTTACTAAAATAGGAAACCCTATTCCTCCTAAAAATATAAGTAATATTACAACTATTTGCAATGGATAATTATAAATAGTTACTTCATGCATCAATCCATTTGGTAAAGTAGAAAAACCAGCATTACAAAACGCCGATATAGAATGAAATAAAGAATGAAAAGCCTTGTCTAAAAAGCTAATCTCTAATTGATCTAAAGATAAATATATACAAACCGCACCTATCAATTCTATACTGAATGTTAGATAAATTATACGTTTAATAAAAGAAAACACCTCGCTAAAGGCATCATTATTTGAAATATTTCCTAAAGTAATTTGATATTCAAAAGAACTATTTCCCTTAAAAAAATATGCGATATAAGCTGCAAATGTTAAAATCCCTAAACCACCTAATTGAATGAGTAGTAATAAAATAAATTGACCAAATGTAGTAAAAACCTGAGAAACATCCATAACACTTAAACCTGTAACACATACAGCACTAGTTGAGGTAAATAATGCATCCAAAAAAGTTATTGAGGTTTTAGTTGCTTTAGGCAATAATAACAAACAAGCTCCTAATATTATTAATCCAATAAAACTTATTATAAAAAGTTGGGGTGGTGTTATGTAACTTCTTTTAAATGTAAAATTTGGTGTAGCAAATTCGCGTAATAGTTTTAAGATTATTGCAAATAAGATATACTTACTAACAAAATGTATAGAGTATTCGGTAAATTGTATATATATACAATACGTAATAAATAAAACACTTAATAGATCGAAAATTAAAACTCTTGCTATGATTTTATCTTTGATATAAAAGTATTTAACAACTGTTTTAATAATTCCCAAAAATAAAATAGTAGCAAAAAATAAATTAACATATGGATGATAATGTTTAGGAAAACCAAATCCTAACATAGCAATGATGGTTACAATTGCAACAATAAAACTCCATTTAGTTAGCAGATTAAAAATTCTAGAACAAAAAAAGCGTGTAAGCATCGTTAATTTTATTTATTACTTTTTCTCAAAATTATGTAACCTAATATTCCAGAAATTATTGATGCTAACAAGACTGACAATTTTGCTTCTTCAATTAAAACTGTATCCGTAAAAGATAAGTTTGAAATAAATATAGACATAGTAAATCCAATACCAGCTAATAAACCTAAACCTATTATATGTTTAAAATTACTTCCTTCAGGTAACTGACCTATTCCAAATTTGTAGCAGAGAAAAGTACTCATTACAATTCCTAGTGGTTTACCAAGTATTAAGCCCATTCCAATACCCAATCCTAATGGAGCAGTTAATCCTTCTAGCATTTCATTTACAATAGTTATATTAGTATTTGCAAAAGCAAAAATAGGTATGATTAGGAAATTGACAGGCTTTACTAAAGCATGCTCTAATCGTTCTAGCGGTGATTCTTCATCAGTATCATTTGTCGGTAAAGTCATAGCTACTAATACACCCGCTATAGTAGCATGTATTCCAGAATGATGTACAAAATACCAAATAAATAAACCTGGAATAAGATAAAGATATGAATTTTTAACATTAAGTCTATTCATTACAACTAAAATAGCCAAACCTACACCCGCGTATAATAAATAATGCACATCTATACCTGAAGAATAAAATAATGCAATGACTAGAATCGCAATTAAATCATCTACAATTGCTAAAGCAGCTAAAAATATCTTTAAACTAAATGGTATACGCTTATCTAATAATGATATTACAGCTAATGCAAAAGCAATATCTGTTGCCATAGGAATTCCCCATCCACTTGCGGTATCTAGACCTTTATTAAACAATACATATATCAGCGCAGGTACAATAGCTCCACCAACTGCTGCCAAAATTGGTAAAACAGCTTTTTTAGGGGATGATAATTCTCCTTCTACTATTTCACGTTTGATTTCCAAGCCTACAAGTAAGAAAAATATAGCCATTAACCCATCATTAATCCACATACTTGTGCTATATTTTAAATGAATCCAATTATTTTCTATACCAAATTCATAGGTTAGCAAATTCTTAAGCGTATCACTAAAAGGAGAATTAGCTATTACTAAGGCTATAATAACACATAAAAAAAGGAGGAATCCTCCAAAATTACTCGATTTTACAAACTCTTTAAATACCTTTAAATTAATCAAATTAGACATACATAATAATGTTGAATGAATTCGCAAGATATAAAATTACACCTTCTTATCCCAAGAAATCGGCTTTTAAGTTACGACTAAATTGAAGGTTTCTCCATTCTAATCTATGGTACTGCCGCCATTTTATACTGTCATATTTTTTGCAATGTTCATTCGTCGGCTTTATTGCACATTGCTTAGTTTCGTTCCTTACTAAGCAAAGAGCAAGCCTCCTCATTTCACAAGCAAAAAAACGCTACACTCCAACTACCATCAAAGCTTGTCCTGAGCCTGCCGAAGGGTTCGCTTATGCCAGTACTAAAATTGGCGTAAGCTAAGTTACATAACGTGGCATTATAGTCCCTATCGGGCTAACGGGGTCAAGCCCCCTATAATAACGTTATGTAAAATAGCCAGTACCATAGGCGTTCGTGATAATTTGAACGTTTCTGCATTTAAGAAAAGCCGTTTTATTTCCACAACTCCCCACCACCCTTATCAATGGTCAGAAAAAAAATAAACTATAATTTATAGTTGTGTCGGCTATTGTCGGATGCTACTTCATTACATTACATAGCACCCACATCGCCTAAATGGTGCTACAAGAGTAGTTCAGCCTTTCATTCAAATTGCTTAAAATTTAGTGGTCGCAGGCATATGGATATCCTAACGAAAGTTCCAGAGTAAGAAAAGGTT
>NZ_JAOCHX010000081.1:0-5784 GCF_029843245.1 Empedobacter sp. GD03739
TAATAGTTTAAAAATTAATTATGCAATCTACATTATTACGAAAAATGCTCATGAGCATTACGGGACTCTTCCTGAGTTTTTTCTTATTAATTCATTTTTTAGGAAATTTACAATTGTTCCTTCCTGAGGAACAAGCACATTTACAATTCAATGCATATTCGCACTTCTTAGCTGGAAATGTATTAATCAAAATGGTTTCTTACGTGCTGTACTCATGTATTTTACTTCATCTTATTGATGGAATAATCATTACCATGAAGAATAAAAAAGCAAGTGGAAACTATAACACAGATCGTCGTGGTAGAGCAAGTTCTTGGACTTCTCGCAACATGGGATTATTAGGAACGGTTATTTTAATCTTCTTAGTTGTTCACTTTCAAAATTTTTGGTATGTGTACAAATTTGGTGAAACACCAATTGATGCTAATGGACACAAAGATTTATACATCTTAGTTGTCGAAGTTTTCAAACAATGGTGGTTTGTAATTTTATATGTCATTTCAATGGCTGCTTTATGTTATCATTTAATTCATGGTATTCATAGTGCTGCAAGAACGTTAGGTTTATATCATCCGAAGTTTGTAAAATGGTTCAAAACCATTGGTACAATCTATTCAATCATTATATGCATTGGTTTTGCCTTAATGCCTATTTATGTCTTTTTTACAAACAAATAAAAAGTGTATTCATGAAATTAGATGCTAAAATACCAAACGGTCCACTGGATCAAAAATGGACCAATTATAAAAAAACAGCAAAACTCGTAAATCCTGCCAATCGTAAAAAATTGGATGTAATTGTTGTAGGAACTGGACTTGCCGGAAGTTCTGTTGCCGCTTCATTAGGAGAAATGGGATATAATATAAAAGCTTTTTGCTTTCAAGATAGTCCAAGAAGAGCGCATTCAGTTGCTGCTCAAGGTGGAGTAAATGCAGCAAAAAATTATAAAAATGATGGCGATAGTGTTTATCGTATGTTTGTTGATACGCTAAAAGGTGGGGATTTCCGTGCACGTGAAGCTAACGTTTATCGTATGGCAGAATGTTCACTTAATTTAATCGACCAAGCTGTTGCGCAAGGGGTTCCTTTTGGTCGCGAATATGGTGGTTATTTAAACAACCGTTCATTTGGTGGCGTTCAAGTAAGTAGAACTTTCTATGCAAGAGGTCAAACGGGACAACAATTACTTTTAGGCGCTTATCAAGCTTTGATGCGTCAAGTTGGAAAAAAATCAGTTCAATTATTTTCAAGACATGAAATGTTGGATGTGGTTATTATTGATGGAAAAGCAAAAGGAATCATCGTACGTAATTTAGATACAGGAGAAATCGAACGTCATGCAGCGCATGCTGTTGTATTAGCAACGGGTGGTTATGGTAAAATTTATTACTTATCTACTTTAGCAATGGGTTGTAACGGTTCCGCAATTTGGCGTGCACACAAAAAAGGAGCATTAATGGCTTCTCCAAGTTGGATCCAAATTCACCCTACTTCACTTCCTCAATCAGGAGATTATCAATCGAAATTGACTTTAATGTCAGAATCGCTTCGTAATGATGGTCGTATTTGGGTTCCTGCAAAAGAAAATGAAACACGTCATCCAAACGAAATTCCAGAACAAGAACGCGATTATTATTTAGAAAGACGTTATCCTGCATTTGGAAACTTAGCGCCTCGTGACATTTCATCAAGAGCAGCAAAAGAACGTATTGATGCTGGATTCGGAATTGGTCCTTTAAAAAATGCTGTTTACTTAGATTTTTCTAAAGCAATTGCTGAACAAGGACAAGATAAAATCAAAGAAAAATACGGAAATCTATTTGATATGTACCTGAAAATTACAGGATACAATGCATACGACGAACCAATGATGATCTCGCCTTCTGCTCACTTTTCAATGGGTGGTTTGTGGGTTGATTATGAATTGATGACAACAATCCCAGGTTTATTTGCTTTGGGCGAAGCGAATTTTGCCGATCACGGTGCCAATCGTTTAGGAGCAAATTCTTTACTTCAAGCATCTGTTGATGGTTATTTTATTGCACCTTATACAATTGCAAATTATCTTTCAACTGAAATTCACGCTGGAAAAGTTTCTCCTGATAGTCAAGAATTTGTTCAAGCTGAACAAGATGTCAAGCAACAAATTGATGATTTAATTCAAATCAAAGGAACAAAAACAGTCGATTATTATCATAAAACTTTAGGCAAAATCTTATATGATTATTGTGGTTTAGCTCGTAATCAAGAAGGATTAAAATTGGCCATCGTAAAAATTAAAGAACTGAAACAAGAGTTTCATCAAAATGTTTGTGTTTCTGGTCAAGCCAATAATATGAACACTGAATTGGAAAAAGCAGGTCGAGTTGCCGATTATTTCGAAATTGGTGAATTGATGTGTTACGACGCCCTTACACGTGAAGAATCTTGTGGTGCACATTTCCGCGAAGAACATCAAACACCAGATGGTGAAGCATTAAGAAATGATGCTGATTTTCAGTTTATTTCTGCTTGGGCTTGGACAGGTGAAAATAACGAACCTGAATTGATCAAAGAACAGTTGACTTTTGAAGAAATACAACCTATTGTACGAAGCTATAAATAAAAAATTATGAATTTACATCTTAAAATATGGAGACAAAAAGATCATCAAACTGATGGTCAATTAGTCAATTACGATTTGAATGATTTAAATCCTCACATGTCTTTCCTTGAAATGTTAGACATATTGAACGAAAAGCTGATTACAGCAGGTGACGAACCAGTAGAATTTGACCATGATTGTCGCGAAGGAATTTGTGGACAATGTGGAATGATGATTAATGGAATTGCGCACGGGCCGTTAGAAAATACGACAACCTGCCAACTTCACTTACGCTCTTTTCAAGATGGTGAAACAATTTTTATCGAACCATTCCGTTCAGAAGCATTTCCTATTAAAAAGGATTTAAAAGTAGATCGTTCTGCATTTGATCGTATTATTTCATCTGGTGGATTTGTTTCTACAAACACTGGACAAGCACCCGATGCAACTTCTATTCCTGTAACACATCAGGTTGCAGAAGCAGCTTTTGATTCTGCTGCATGTATTGGATGTGGAGCTTGTGTAGCTACATGTAAAAACTCGAGTGCTGCATTATTTACCTCTGCAAAAATTACGCATTTAGCTTTATTGCCTCAAGGTAAAGAAGAGCGTAGCGAGCGTGTTTTAAATATGGTTGCACAAATGGACAGCGAATTATTCGGACATTGCTCGAATACGGAAGCTTGTGAGGTCGAATGTCCACAAGGAATTTCAGTATTGAATATTGCCCGAATGAATTTTGAGTATAATAAAGCCTTATTCTACCAAAAGAATAAAAAATAATATTTACCCAAATACATAAAAAAAATAGCCTCAAATTGAGGCTATTTTTTTATATGAATATTAATGTTTTATTCGTGATACTGTCTTTTACAAATCATGTAAAATCTCGTGATCGAATAATTACATTTTAATAATATTAGTTGCTCTAAATCCTTTTTCGCTAAATGATTTCTTGAATTGTACATTATCACCTACCGTTAAAGTATCTTTTGATTCTTTAAAATGGAAAAAGACTTTCTCATTAGAACTTGATTCTAAAACTTTGATGAAACCAAATCCTTTATTGACATTGTAATTGTCTACAATCCCATTAAAAATTAGTTCTCTATCATTTTCCTTTTTATGATTTAATAAATCTTTTTCTTTGTCTTGTAAATGAGGTGGCACATCTGTTAGATTACCCAAAACGTCAACATAAACCAATAATTCTTCTAAAGATTTACCTTTATTGTTGTCTGTTTTTCTAAGTTCTCTTTTATTAATTTTTTCTTTTCTTTTTAATTCCTTTTTTTTAATCTTCTCTTTTTTAGATGTAGAATCTGCCATAAATTTTCTTTTAATTATTATTAAATCTGAGTGAATTAAAAATGGTTTATTATTCTTTGATACACAATCAAAAAGTAAAACTTGAAGGTAATTTATGTGGAAACAAAAATTAATTGACGTGATTTTAAAATCAGAAAAATTAATATAAAGTGTGCTTGAAAACTACTTATTAAGTTCAAGAATAGACATCTTGCCTCAGATATGTTTGCAAATATACGCATTTATATTTAAATGGCTTTTATTCTGACACAAATATCCTTTTAAAACAGTATTTTTAGAAAAATAATTAGCAAAAATTCATTTTAATAATTTAAATAAAACGCTCTTTCATATTGCCTTTTTCATAACAATATTTATAAATTGTCTTTTTTATAACAATATTAAATAATTGTATCATTTATAACAATTTTTAGTATATTTGAAAAAACCAATACTATGATTGCAGTTATTACAGGTGATATAATCAATTCAAGAAAAGTAAATGCAGATGAATGGCTTCCTAAACTCAAAGAATTTTTAGCTAATACAACAAATAATCATGAGAAATGGGAAATTTATCGCGGAGATAGTTTTCAAATTCAAGTTGAAGTAAACCAAGCTTTGGAAACTGCTTTATGCATTAAAGCATTGATTAAAACAAATAGTCTAATCGATGTTCGAATGTCAATTGGAATTGGCGAATGCACATTTCAAGGTGAAAATATTACAGAATCCAATGGTTCTGCATTTATTCATTCTGGTGAAGCCTTTGAAAAAATAAAAAAAAATACCCTTATTTTAAAAACACCTTTTGATGAAATAGACGAATATTTCAACCCAATTTTAAAATTAGTAAGCTTCATTGCTGATAATTGGAAACCTGTAACATCAGAAACAATATTTGTTGCTTTATCTCATCAAGAATTAATTCAAAAGGATTTAGCAGAAAAATTAAAAAAAGATAAACCTGCTGTTAATCGTGCTTTAAAACGAGGTGGTTATGAAGAAATACTAGAAATCATTCATCTATTCAATAAAAAAATAGCGCTATGTATGAATTAATTATATTGGTCATTTTTGGACATCTTTTAGGTGATTTTGTTTTTCAAACCAATCAAATGGTGGAGAATATCAATCAAAAGAAATTAAAATCTCCTTCACTTTATGTTCATGTTTCAATTCATTTTATTCTATTGATTATCTTAACAGGTTTCAAAAAAGAATATATTTTTCCATCAATTCTACTCGCAATTTCACATTTAACAATTGATTGTTTAACTAAAATCTATTTGAAAAATAAGATGAATACAATCCTCAATTTCATTTTAGATCAAACATTGCATCTTATTACAATTGGAATTTATCTTAATCATTTTTTTCCATTGAATTTAAAATTAGGCCAAATTTTCAGCTCTAAAAATCAGCTTTTATGCGTTGCATTAATTTGCTTAACAATTGTTTCCTCAATCATCATTAAAAAACTTATGGAAGTTCTTCATTTACAAACTTCACCAACAGGTTTAAAAGACGCAGGAAAATATATCGGAATGCTAGAACGTTTGTTTATTTTCTTATTTGTTGTGACAAATTTTTGGGAAGGAATTGGATTTTTATTGGCTGCTAAATCAATCTTCCGATTTGGAGATTTAAAAGAAAGTAACGACGTAAAACTAACTGAATATATCTTAATCGGAACTTTATTAAGCTTTGGTTTGGCAATTCTTGTCGGAATGACTTATTTAAAAATAATTGCTTTTATCTAACTAAAATTGATGAAACAATTCTTCAAATTAAAAAGTTCATACAGCACGATTAAACGACACTGTCCAAAATTTTGTGTAAATATATTTCAGGTGGGTTTGACTTTTTATAGTTGAACCCTTTTTTCAAAT
>NZ_JAOCHX010000082.1:0-5725 GCF_029843245.1 Empedobacter sp. GD03739
TTGAGCAATATGAATCGCCAAAAACATACGATTTGTTTGTCAATGAAAACAATTTGTGTTTGAGTAAAGAACGACCAAAATTGAATAGTAATAATATGGAAATGATTGGAAGTTATACCATAAATTATACAATTATTAATCCTGTAGAAAAAATTATTTACGAAGATATTAATATTGAAAATAGAAATTATAAAGTAAAATCTCCCTTAAAGTTAGACGAAAATTGGGTTTTTAGTAGAGATACTAAAACGATAAATGGAATTGTTGCCACAAAAGCAACAATGGAAAAATCTAAAAATACGTATGAAGTATGGTTTGCAAAAAGTATAAAAACGAAATGTGGACCAAACAATTTTGGTGGACTTCCAGGCTTAGTTTTAGAAATTACAATAAAACCTAAAAATGAAACTGGTTCAACATCAATTGTTAAAATGACGAATATCGAAACGATAAATAATGATAAAGAATTTAATTCTTATTTCAATAATATTTCTGATAAAACAATTTCGAGAGGAGAATTTGATAAGATTTATGAAGATTATCAGAAAAAAGTACAAGAAATGTATGGCGGAAATGGAGTTGATAAGGATTGATATTTTTGTTTTAGAAGTTCGTTGTTTATAATATTCTGATTACTAATCAAAATATTATGACAAAAATCTTAAAAAGTATATAAATTATACAATGTTTTTAACTTACCTTTGCACCCAAATAAAATAAACTAAATCATTTCATATAATGGCAAATCAAAAGAAAGGTAAGATTGCACAGGTTATTGGACCTGTAATTGACGTTATTTTTGATAACGCAGAAGGCCTTCCAAATATTTATGATGCATTAGAGGTTCCTCGTCAAGGAAAAGAAACATTAATTCTTGAAGTCGAGCAACACATCGGTGAAGATACTGTACGTTGTATCGCAATGGATAGTTCTGATGGTTTACAAAGAGGTCAAGAAGTTATCGCTTTAGGAAAACCAATTATGGTTCCTATTGGAGAAGACATCAAAGGACGTGTATTTAATGTAGTTGGAGATGCTATTGATGGTTTAGGGAATTTAGACAAAGAAAACGGTTTACCTATTCACCGTCCAGCTCCAAAATTCGAAGAATTATCAACATCTGCAGAAGTTTTATTTACAGGTATTAAAGTAATTGACTTAGTAGAGCCATACGTAAAAGGTGGTAAAATTGGTTTATTTGGTGGTGCCGGAGTAGGTAAAACAGTATTAATTCAGGAGTTGATGAACAACATCGCTAAAGGACACGGAGGTTTATCTGTATTCGCTGGTGTTGGAGAGCGTACTCGTGAAGGTAATGACTTAATGCGTGAGATGATTGAAGCTGGATTAATTAATTACGGTGAAGATTTCATGCACTCTATGGAAGGTGGATCTTGGGATTTATCTAAAGTAAACAGCGAAAACATGAAAGAGTCTAAAGCTGCTTTCGTTTTCGGACAAATGAATGAACCTCCAGGTGCACGTGCTCGTGTTGCTTTAACAGGTTTAACATTAGCTGAATATTTCCGTGATGGAGATGGACAAGGTCAAGGACGTGACGTATTATTCTTCGTAGATAATATCTTCCGTTTTACACAAGCAGGTTCTGAGGTTTCTGCCTTATTAGGACGTATGCCATCAGCCGTAGGTTATCAGCCAACATTAGCAACTGAAATGGGTGCTATGCAAGAGCGTATTACATCTACTAAAAACGGATCTATTACATCTGTACAAGCAGTATATGTACCTGCCGATGATTTAACTGACCCTGCGCCAGCTACGACTTTCGCGCACTTAGATGCTACAACGGTATTAGATCGTAAAATTGCTTCATTAGGTATTTACCCAGCGGTAGATCCATTGAACTCTACATCTCGTATCTTATCACCAGCAATTATTGGTAAAGAACATTACGAAACAGCACAACGTGTAAAAGAAATCTTACAACGTTACAATGCTTTACAAGATATCATCGCGATTCTAGGTATGGAAGAGTTATCAGAAGAGGATAAATTAGTTGTACACCGTGCACGTCGTATCCAACGTTTCTTATCTCAACCATTCCACGTTGCAGAACAGTTTACAGGTATCCCAGGTGTTTTAGTAGACATCAAAGATACAATCAAAGGATTCAACATGATCTTAGATGGTGAAGTTGACCAATATCCTGAGGCTGCATTCAACTTACGTGGTACAATCGAAGAAGCGATTGAAGCTGGAGAAAAAATGTTAGCAGAAGCTAAATAATATAATTTAACCATATAAAGAGTGCTTACGTTTCTTTTCTTTTTGAAAGTTGCTAAGTACTCTTTTTTTTAAAAACAATAGGATTATGCACTTACAAATTATTACGCCAGAATTCGTAGTTTTCGATGCAGAAGTAGATGCTGTTACTTTACCAGGTAAAGATGGTGAATTTCAGTTATTAAATAACCACGCTCCTATCGTTGCAACTTTAGGTGAAGGAACAATCAAAATTAAAGTTCACACAAAAACTTTCGAAGATTTCGATAATCAATCTGGCAAAGTTTACACTTCTCCATCAAACGAATCTACATTATTGTTAGATATCAAAGGAGGAACAATTGAAATGAGCAATAATAAAGTAATCGTTTTAGCAAACTAATTACTTTTTTATCATAAAACTTAAAAGGAGATCAATTTTGATCTCCTTTTTTTATGTTTTCTACTTAATATTCTCTTTTTTACTTCAAATTTTATTCTGTTTAAATCCTTTTTATAGATTTCGAAAGAAATATTTTTAACTTTTTGGCATGAATATTCTTTTTAAATCAATTTTATAGATTTATTTTCTAAAAACTAATTATAAATTTTATTATTTAGAAAATTATTCTAATTTCACATAAAATATAAAACTACAAAGTGTAGTTAGAAATGAATAATTTTTAAAGATGAAGTACAATTCTAAAAAACATTCTTTTGGACACGGCGTCCTGCTTCACAGCATCTATAATTGTATCAATAGTAAAATTCGAATGTGCAGCTGCTAATTTTAGCTAACTAACCTACCTACTATTTATTAATCGTAGTCACATTCAAAACAATTTTATTATGTCAACAGAAAAACAATTACATTTCGATACTTTACAAGTACACGCAGGTCAAGAAGTAGACCCAACAACAGGCTCTCGAGCTGTTCCAATTTATCAAACATCTTCTTATGTATTTAATGATGCCGAACACGGAGCAAATTTATTTGCTTTGAAAGAATTTGGTAACATTTACACAAGAATTCAAAATCCAACAACCGACGTTTTCGAAAAACGTATTGCTGCGCTGGAAGGTGGTGTTGCGGCATTAGCTGTTTCATCGGGACAAGCGGCACAATTTATTGCTTTAAATAATATTTTAGAATCAGGAGATAATTTTGTTTCGGCTTCTAATCTTTATGGCGGAACATATAATCAATTCAAAGTTGGTTTTAAGCGTTTAGGTGTTGATGTTCGCTTTGCTGAAGATGCAGATCCAACAAAAATTGAATCATTAATTGATGAAAATACAAAAGCGATTTATGCAGAAACGATAGGAAATCCGAGTTTTAATGTTCCAGATTTTGAAGCAATTGCTGCAATTGCACAAAAATATAACATTTCATTTATTGTGGATAATACGTTTGGTGCGGGCGGTTATATTTTCAAACCTTTAGAGCATGGAGCAAACGTTGTCGTAGAATCTGCAACAAAATGGATCGGTGGACACGGAACTTCTATCGGTGGAGTTATCGTGGATGGTGGAAATTATAATTGGGGTAATGGTAGATTTCCACAATTTTCTGAACCATCAGAAGGTTATCATGGTTTAGTTTTTTCCGATGTTTTCGGAGTGAATGGTCCTTTTGGTAATATTCAGTTCATAATCCGTGCGCGTGTTGAAGGTTTGCGCGATTTTGGTCCAGCAATTTCACCGTTCAATTCTTTTTTATTGTTACAAGGTTTAGAAACGTTGTCGTTAAGAGTTCAGAAACATTTGGACAATACGTTAGAAATTGCGCGTTGGTTAGAACTTCATCCGCAAGTTGAAAAAGTGAATTATCCTGGATTAATTACTTCTCCAAGTCATCATTTGGCAAAAAAATATTTGAAAAATGGTTTCGGAGCTGTTTTATCATTCCAAATTAAAGGTGATGCAGACAAAGCGAATCAATTTATTGATAGTTTAGAATTGATTAGTCATTTGGCAAATGTTGGCGATGCAAAATCGTTAATTATTCATCCTTCTGCAACAACTCATCAACAACTGAGCGATGATGAACAAAAATCTGCTGGAGTTTTTCCTGGTTTATTGCGTCTTTCTGTCGGAATTGAATATATTGATGATATCAAAAATGATCTTCAACGAGCTTTTGATAAAATTAAGTAAACAAAGTATTATTAGCTATAAATTAATTCAGTGAATTTTTATCAATATAATTATACAAAGCCATTTCAATTAGAAAATGGTCAAATTCTCGAAAATTTAACCATTGCTTATCATACAGCGGGAACGTTGAATCCCGAAAAAAATAATATCATCTGGGTTTGTCATGCTTTAACGGCAAACTCGGATGTTTTTGATTGGTGGGCTGGTCTTTTTGGAGAAAATGAATTATTCAATCCAAAAGATCATTTTATTATTTGCGCCAATGTGATTGGTTCTAATTATGGAACGACAAATCCGTTGTCTACAAATCCTGAAACAAATTCGCCTTATTATCGAGATTTTCCTACAATTACGATAAAAGATATGGCAAATGCGCACCAATTGTTGGCAGATCATTTAGGAATTTCAACTATTCATTTATTAATAGGTGGTTCACTCGGTGGTCAACAAGCGTTAGAATTTACGTTACTTGATCAAGTTAAAGTGGATAATTTGGTTTTGTTGGCGACAAATGCGGTACATTCTCCATGGGGAATTGCGTTCAACGAATCGCAGCGTTTGGCTATCGAAGCCGATTCAACTTTTAACGATAAAATTGAGGATGGAGGAAGAAATGGATTGATTGCGGCGCGTACAATTGCGATGTTGTCTTATCGTACCTATATTATATATGAACAGAAGCAAAAAGACAAGGATTCTGTTTACAACGATTTCAAAGCGTCTTCTTATCAAAAATATCAAGGTGAAAAATTAGCAAATCGATTTAATGCACATTCATATTGGACACTTTCGAAAGCGATGGATTCACAAAATTTGGCTCGAAAGAGAGAGTCTTTAGAGAAATCATTGGCTCAAATTTCATCCAATACAATAGTTATAGGTATATCTTCGGATATATTATTTCCGCCAAGTGAGCAAAAATTTATAGCGAATCATATTTCAAATGCAAAATTCATCGAAATTGATTCTATTTTTGGACACGATGGTTTCTTGGTCGAATTACAAGAATTAAATACAATTTTGGAACATCTCGTATAATATTATGGAATGAATAATTATATGAAGCTCGATTTATTCGAGCTTTTTTTATTTATAAATAGATTCTACTTCGTAGAATTTCTCCCGAGTAGTTCCTTCAAAAGTATCCATTTTGCTTTTCTTTTGTTCAAGAAAAGCAAAACGTCTAATCATTTTCTGCGGTAAAAACGGGCTTTTATCTTTTAAAACCTCGTATCTCACTTCTCATATCTAAAAAAAACAAAAAATATTTTCCATTGTACCAGCGACTTAAGATTAGAATGTAAAATAAAAGTAAAGTATGTTTGGAAAAACGAATAATCCAGCC
>NZ_JAOCHX010000083.1:0-5095 GCF_029843245.1 Empedobacter sp. GD03739
AATAAAATTACATAAATAAACATAGTATGAAGAAAACATTTATTTTATTATTTACATTATTTGGATTGTCAGCTTCTTTTGCGCAGGATAATAATGCGATTTTTTATAAAAAACTGGAAGAGCAGCAATTAAAGAATGAACAGAAGTTTAATAGTCTACAGAATAAGAATGCTAAATCTGTAATTGTAGATCAATCAAAAGGAATTTCTAATCTCGCAGGTTTTATAGAAGATTCACCTTTTTTTTACCAAACTGATGATATTAGAGCAAATACAGGAGCGGGTATTACTGAGTTACAAAATGAAGGTATTAATGGTTTTGTTTTGAATGGGAAAGATGTTAGTGTACTAGTAATGGACGGAGGGGCAGCGCTAGGAACACATATTGAGTTTAGAGATCTTGATTATGGAAATTCAAGCAGATTATTTGATACCGAAAATGGAGCAACTGCAATATCTGATCATGCAACTTCTGTATCAGGTTTTATTGCAGCCGAAGGTAGAGCTTCATTTAATGGATACCCACAATATGCAGCTAAAGGAGTATTAACAAAAGCTAAAATAAAAAATAGCAGTTTTAATACAACAACAAATGGAAACAATATACAGAAGCTTTTAAATGCAAAAGAAAATTTATCTAATCATTCTTATGGTGTAAATTTAGGATGGGATAATTATTATTCTAAGACAGATAAATTAGGTCCTGGATGGTATTTTAATATGACAAATTATCAAGATTTAGTTAAGGACGCCAGTGCTACTTTGAGTGGATCTTATTATAGTTCTGATGCTGATTTTGACAAGACGGTTTATAATAATCCAAATTATATTGTTGTTAAATCAGCAGGTAATTATTATGGTTCGGGACCAGATGCCTCTGATACTAATCCAAAATTCCAATACAAAGATGGGATTTGGACACCTTTTACTGCATCGGAAGTAATACCTTCAAAAAATTGTATTAATGATGCATATTGTATTGGTTGGGGGTCATTGGCTAAAAATATCATTGTTGTAGGAGCGGTTAAATTACCGAATACTACTGATTATAAATTTACGACATTAACAAAAGATAATAGAGCAACATTTTCAAGTGTTGGACCTCGTAAAGATGGAGCAATTAAACCAGATATTTCTACTTATGGAGATTCTTTGATTGCTCCTTCATATGACTCATCAAATCCTACACAAAATAATGTATTTATTATAGGAAGTGGTACATCTTTTTCTGCACCAATTGTGACGGGGGCAATGGGAATGTTGACTCAGTTACAAAGATTAGTAAATAATAATTCTACATTTACTTTTTTTGGAGATGAAGCTAAAACACTACTTTTACATACTGCTGATGAGGCTGGAGATAATGATGGACCAGATATTTATTTTGGTTGGGGATTATTAAATACTAAAAAAGCAGCAGAGGTTTTATTAGATGATACAAAATTGTTTGAAAGAAAATCAAAAGTTTCAGGTACAGATATAGTGTATGAAATAACTTCCGATGGAACACCTTTGAAAGCAAGTATTTCCTGGATAGACCCAGAAGCAGCTTATTTTAAAAATATAAATGATTTATTTTATAATCAGTCTTCAAGATTGATTAATGATTTTGATTTAAGAGTAGTAGAAAGTTCTACAAATGTTACTTATTTTCCATGGAAATTAGATTTAAATAATGTTACTGGTCCTGCAATCAAAGGAGATAATACAGTAGATAATTATGAACAAGTTCTTATAAAGACTCCAACAAAAGGAGCAAAATATAAAGTTATTATTTCAAATAAAGGAAATTTAATAGATAACGCAGGAGTTAAAAAGAATCAGGATGTTACTGTATTGATAACAGGTAGAACAACTGGAGCTCTTAATACAGATGAGTTAGCTGTTGATAAATCGATTTCTGTTTATCCAACAGTTACAAAAGATATTGTAAATGTACAGACGAATGAAAAAATGATAGTTGTAGATATTTTTGATATGACTGGAAAAAAAGTTTCGTCTTCGGATAAGAAGCAAATTAATGTTTCGAATTTACCAACAGGTGTTTACATTCTTAATATTAAAACAGATAAACAATCGGTTTCTAAAAAAATCGTAAAACAATAAAATCATATTTTTTTCTATTAACTTAAAACTTCAATAACATTGTTATTGAAGTTTTTTATTTTAGCGTGAAATAGATTATCAAAAAATGAACAAACAAGAAATACTTACTCAGACACAGGCATATATCAAAAAAACGTTTTTAGATGAAGGAACAGGTCACGATTATTTTCACATAGAACGTGTGGTAACAAATGCAAAGAAGATTTTAGAGACTGAAAATGCAGATTCTTTTTTGGTTGAATTAGCTGCTTGGACACACGATATTGGTGATTATAAATTACATAATGGAGTTGATAAATCGGAGGAATTAATTAGAAAATTTTTAGAATCAATTCATGTAGGGGAAGAATCAATTCAGAAAGTATTGGAAATAGTTTCGCAAGTTTCATTTAGTAAAGGAAATAAACCAACAACTATCGAGGCGGAGATTGTGCAAGATGCTGATCGTTTAGATGCGATTGGAGCGGTTGGTATTGCGCGTTGTTTTGCATATGGCGGAAGTGTTGGTAATATTTTGTATAATCCTTATGATAATTCCAAAGACGCATCGAGTGTGCAACATTTTTATGATAAATTATTTAAATTAAAAGAGTTGATGAATACCAAAACAGCAAAAGAAATCGCTTTAAAACGTCATCAATATATGGAAAATTTTATCGAAGAATTTTATCAAGAAGTAAAATAATATTGTAACTTATTATTCATTTAATTATCCTCAATGCAATTAAAATCTACTCTAATTTATTTGTCATTTTTGTTGATATGCAGCTGTGTTTCTGTAGAGAAATACAATGCACATATTGATAAAGAGATTCCTGCAAATAAATTGAAAAAAGATGTAGATTTTGTTTATAAAAAACTAAAAAGATATCATCCAAAATTAGATTTATACACTTCTCAAAAACAAATTGATTATAAATTTGATAGCCTAAAAAAAACAATTCATCAACCATTGAAACCAAATGATTTTTATGTCAAGTTTTTTCCGATTTTCGAAAGTTTAGAACATGGTCATACAGATATTTATCCGATATATAAACGAATAGAAAAGAGTAAGGAAAAAAAATACAAAGAATCTAAATCTGCTTTTAGTGATTATAGTTTTTTTTGGCAAAATGATTCAGTTTTTTTAGTGGCAGATTACAGTAAAATCAATCCGATTAATCAAGGTTCGGCTTTGCTTTATATAGATAGTGTTTCTACAAAGTATTTATACGATAAATATAAAAAAAGTATTTATGGAGATGGTGAAAATCAAACTTTTTCGGATAATGTGTTTAACAGAACTTTTCTTAATTATTTTACTTTAGAAAATGGAATTAAAGATTCGGTTGAATTAACCTTTAAAATGGGAAATTCAATCATCCGAAAAAAAACATTTCGCACTTATCCCAAACCTAAAAGTGAAAAGGTTGCAGAAACACCAAAAATTACAAAAGAGCAGAAAGAAGTTGAGCGAAAAGTAAGGATAAAACAAAAGAAATATGGTTATTCTAAAAGCTCCAAAACCTATTCTAAAGATTTGGCTTTTCCTACGAATGATAGTACGATAGCGGTATTAAAAGTAACAGATTTTAGAAAAGGTAAAATACGCGAACTATATAAAGAAGTTTTTACGGATATCAAGAATCATAAAGTCCAAAATTTAGTTCTCGATCTACGCAACAATGGTGGTGGTTACCTAAAAGATTCACACTATTTATACGCTTATTTGGTCGATGATTCCAAGGCATTTTTAGGTGAAAAAATCGTCGCGAACAAAACCTCTTTTGGCAAGTCGTTGTACAATCTTTTTCCCGTTTATTCCTATCCGTTGCTTTGGTTGGGATCGGGTTATACTTATTTTTCGACGTCAAAAAATGCTAAAAATGAATACGAATTGCACATGCCTTTTTCGCATGTCAAAATAGATAAAGAGCTCGTGTATCACCACAATTTGTATGTCATTATAAATGGTGGTTCTTACTCTGCTTCGGCGTTGATTTCGGCTAATCTTCAACTAAAAAATCGAGCTTTTTTTGTAGGTGAAGAAACGGGAGGAGATTTTAATGGAACGGTTGCTGGGTTGATGCCAAAATTTACGTTGCCCAATTCCAAACTCAAAATTTCAGTAGGTACAGTTTATCTTTCTCCAACGGAAAAACGAGAAGAACAGGCACATGGTGTTTATCCAAACCAACTTATTCAGCCTAATTTGCAAGATAAAATTAAACGTACAGATGCTGAACTGAAATGGATTTTAAATGATATCAAAAAAGGAAATATCAAATACAATAAAGTTTTAAAAAAAGAAAATCATCTCCTGAATTAAGGAGATGATTTTTATATTCTGGGCGTTCGAGCGGGCTTTTCGTTTCAATATTTGCTCAACAGCAAAGGATTTCCACTGCAATCCCTAACGCATTTTATTTTCTGTTAAAACTACAGAAAATAAAATTTTGTATTGTATCAAACGGCGTTTTATGATCAATTGTAAAACAATCTATTTTCTCAAAATTATTTTCAAAAGTAGAAGTTAAAGAAGTTTTATCATTTTGTTTTATTTCCAAACCACTACATTTTAATGGTCCGTTTTTCGAAAAAGTTCCAATTACCATATTTCTTTTTACAGCTTTCGCGACCAAATCTTGGTACTTTTTGATGTCATTTTCTTCTATTAAAAAATGAAAAACTGCTCTATCGTGCCAAATATCGTATTGTTCCGTAGGTTCAAATTCGGTGATATCAGCAACAATCCAAGTTACTTTTTCTGCATTATTTCCTAAACGCTTTTTTGCTCTTTCCAACGCGTTTGCAGAAATATCCAAAACAGAAATATTTTCATATCCTTCTTCCAATAAAAAATCGACCAACTTACTATCTCCACCACCAATATCAATAATTTTAGCTGTTTTATCAGCTCCAAAAGAATGAATAAAATTTAAAGAAGTTTCTGGTTTTTCTTGTGTCCAACTCACTTCTTCTGGAGTTTTTACTTCGTATATATGTTC
>NZ_JAOCHX010000084.1:0-4983 GCF_029843245.1 Empedobacter sp. GD03739
TAATTCAATATTAATTTTATCGAAAACAAGATAATTTCATTCAAAACAATAGCTCAACTATTTACTTAATATTTTAGCTAAAATCAACCCTTTAAAAATTTCGTCAACTTGCAGAAAATTCGTAATTTTGCATCTTAGTACAAATTCTAAAAGTAAGATGATAAACATTTCTCTTCCAGATGGAAGTGTAAAACAGTATGAGAGTGGCGTAACTCCTATGGACGTGGCGCTAAGCATTAGTGAAGGTTTAGCACGTAATGTAATTTCGGCTATAGTAAACGATCAACAAGTTGAAACAACAACCCCAATCACCACAGATGCAACGATCAAATTGTTAACCTGGAATGATGAAATGGGTAAAAAAGCTTTTTGGCATTCATCTGCTCACTTATTAGCGCAAGCTATTTTAGAGTTTTATCCAAATGCGAAATTAACAATTGGACCTGCGATTGACAAAGGTTTTTATTACGATGTTGATTTTGGTGAGGATAAATTTACAGAGGCTGATTTTGCGAAAGTAGAAAAAGCAATGTTAGAGAATGCAAAGAAAAAAGCTGAATTCAAATTATATTCAGTTTCGAAAGCAGAAGCATTAGAAACGTATAAAGACAATGAATACAAAACAGAATTAATCTCTAACTTAAATGATGGAGATATTACATTCTGTACACACGATAATTTTACAGATTTATGTCGTGGTGGACACATTCCAAACACTGGAATTGTGAAAGCTGCAAAAATCTTGAATGTTGCTGGAGCTTATTGGCGTGGAGACGAGAAAAACAAAATGTTGACTCGTGTTTATGGTATTACATTTCCAAAACAAAAAGATTTAACAGAATATCTTGAGTTATTAGAAGAAGCAAAAAAACGTGATCACCGTAAATTAGGTAAAGAATTAGGTTTATTTGCTTTCTCAGAAAAAGTTGGTGCAGGTTTACCACTTTGGTTACCAAAAGGAGCTGCTTTGAGAAGAAAATTAGAAAACTTCTTATTGAAAGAGCAACAAAAAATGGGTTACGAAATGGTAATTTCTCCGCACATTGGTCAAAAAGAATTGTATGTAACTTCTGGTCACTATGCAAAATATGGTGCAGATAGTTTTCAGCCAATTAAAACACCAAACGAAGGAGAAGAATTCTTGTTAAAACCAATGAACTGTCCGCATCACTGTGAGATTTACAAAACTTCTCAATGGTCGTACCGCGATTTACCAAAACGTTATGCAGAGTTTGGTACAGTTTATCGTTACGAACAATCAGGAGAATTACACGGTTTAACGCGTGTTCGTGGATTTACTCAAGATGATGCTCACTTATTCTGTACACCAGATCAATTATTAGAAGAATTCAAAAAAGTAATTGATTTAGTATTATATGTATTTACAAATCTTGGATTTGATAATTATTCGGCTCAAATCTCATTAAGAGATCCAGAGAATAAAGAAAAATACATCGGATCTGACGAAAACTGGGAAAAAGCTGAACAAGCAATTATCACAGCATCAGCAGAAAAAGGTTTACCAACAGTTGTAGAATATGGCGAAGCTGCATTCTATGGACCTAAGTTAGACTTTATGGTGAAAGATGCATTAGGACGTCAATGGCAATTAGGAACAATCCAAGTGGATTATAATTTACCAGATCGTTTTGATTTAACTTACACTGGAGCAGACAACGAAAAACACAGACCAGTAATGATTCACCGTGCGCCATTCGGCTCTATGGAACGTTTCATTGCCATTTTGTTAGAAAATACAGCAGGGAATTTACCACTTTGGTTAACACCAGATTTATTCACAATTTTACCAATTAGCGAAAAATATGTGGAATATGGAGAAAAAGTATTAAATTTGCTGGCCGAAGAAGAAATTAACGGACTGATTGACAGTAGAAACGAGAAAACTGGTAAAAAAATCCGTGATGCCGAAATCGGTAAAATTCCTTTCATGTTAATCATCGGTGAAAAAGAAGCAGAAAACGGTACAGTTTCTGTAAGAAGACACGGAGAAGGTGATTTAGGAGAGATGACGATTCAAGCGTTTATCGACTTCATGAAAGAACAAATCAAATTAAAATAATTTAAAACAGAATAACTATCGCAATTAGAAGAAAAGGCGGCAGAGGTCCAGCCAGAGTAATTAAGGAAGATCAACACAAGATCAATGATAAGATTGACGCGAAAGAAGTACGCGTTGTTGGAGAAGGTATAGAACCTGGTGTATATCCAATAGCTAAAGCTTTAGAACTTGCAGAAGAACAAGGTTTAGATTTGGTAATGATCAGTGAAAAAGCCATTCCACCTGTTTGTCGTGTCGTAGAGTACAAAAAATTCTTATACGAACAAAAGAAAAAAGAAAAAGAACTTAAAGCTAAACAGCAGAAAGTTGTCGTGAAAGAAATTCGTTTCGGTCCTCAAACAGATGATCATGATTACGAATTCAAAAGACGTCACGCAAGATCTTTCTTAGAAGAAGGTTCAAAATTGAAAGCGTATGTTTTCTTCAAAGGACGTTCTATTATCTTTAAAGATCAAGGAGAAATCTTATTGTTACGTTTAGCTCAAGAATTGGAAGATGTTGGAAAAGTAGAACAAATGCCAAAACTTGAAGGTAAAAGAATGATTATGATGATGGGACCTAAGAAATAATTAGGTTCTTATCATCTTACAAAAAATAAAAAACGTTTTAATTTTAAATATTTGTAATCATGCCAAAATTAAAAACAAAATCTGGAGCGAAAAAACGTTTCAAATTAACAGGAACAGGTAAAATTAAAAGAAAACACGCTTTTAAAAGCCACATCCTAACAAAAAAAGAGACTAAACAAAAGAGAAATTTAACTCAAACTGGTTTAGTTGATCAAGCTGATGTTCATTCAGTAAAACAACAATTAAGATTAAAATAAGAACGTGTTCTTATTTGGTTTATTAATTCATTATTAACCCTGTCGATGGGCCTTAAAGCAGAGCAATCTCGCCCACTACAAAAAAATTAAAAATTATGCCAAGATCAGTAAACGCAGTTGCGTCAAGAGCTAGAAGAAAAAGAGTTTTAAAACTTGCAAAAGGATATTACGGAAGAAGAAAAAACGTTTGGACTGTTGCTAAAAATGCAGTAGAAAAAGGTTTAGTATACGCTTACCGCGATAGACGTCAAAAGAAAAGAAATTTCCGTGCGTTATGGATTCAAAGAATTAACGCTGGAGCAAGATTACACGGATTGTCTTACTCTAAATTTATGGGAGCTATCCACAAAGCTGGAATTGAATTAAATCGTAAAGTTTTAGCTGACTTAGCGATGAACAATCCAGAAGCTTTCAAAGCAATCGTAGAAAAAGTAAAATAATTTTTTTAAACAATATTAAAACGTTTTAAAACTTGGCTATTTAGTCAAGTTTTTTTTTGCTTAAATTTGAATGAATGTCATTCTAGACTTATTTGGAATCTCATCATAAATGTTATTTAAAAACCCAACTCAAATGAATCAACAAAAAGATTTATTTCTAAGAATTTGGCCATTTTTTGTCGTTTTTTTTATCTACAATTTTGCTGCAATTGCTATGACGCAATATTATGGACGCGACGAATTACATCTGCATTTCAATCAATACAGCAATCATTATCTCGATAAACTCTTTGTTTTTTATACCGATTTCGGAACCTATTATTTATTTTTTATACTTCTTGGTTACCTATTTTGGAAAACAACTCGAAGATATTTTTATTATTTATTAGCTTCTGGAGCAATTGCAACAACAATTAGTGTCTTTTTTAAGAATGTCTATTTCGAACAAGTTTTACGTCCTGGATATTATTTTACACAGAAAAAAATAGACATTATTCTAGTCAAAGATTATGCGATACAAATGGCTTCAACTTTTCCTTCGGGACATTCATTAACAGCCGCAATAATTTCGATTACTTTATGTTTATTAACCAAAAACAGATGGTTACAATTATTTTTTGCGCTCCATTTTCCGAGTATCGCAATTAGTAGAATCTACTTGTCACGTCATTTCGCGATTGATACCGTTGGTGGTTCATTTATTGGTTTTTTTATATTTATCTTTATGTATTACATCATCAATCAATCTAATAACCCAAAATTAGATCAAAAATATATCAACAATGGAAATTCAAAATAAACTTAAAATATCATTAATACAATACGATGTAATCTGGGAAGATGCAAAAGCTAATCACGCTTATTTAGGTAAATTATTAGCCAATCATCAAACTGATATTATACTACTACCAGAAATGTTTGCTTCGGGATTTTCGATGAATGTAGAAAAAATTGGTCAAAAACCTTTTGGAGAAACCTTCGAATGGATGCAACACAAAGCCAAAGAATTGAATTCTGTGATTGCTGGAAGCATTTCTACACATGAAAACGATAAATACTATAACCGATTTTATTTCATCTGTCCAAGCGGCTCTATTTATATTTACGATAAGAAACATTTGTTCAGTTACGGAAAAGAAGCTGGGGTATATTCTGCAGGAGATAAAATTGTAACGATAGATTATAAAGGATGGCAAATTCGTCCTATTGTTTGCTACGATTTACGATTTCCAGTTTGGATTCGCAATACTGAGGAAAATCCCTACGATTTGATACTTTGTAACGCTAGTTGGCCAAAAGCACGTCGAGAAGCTTGGATTTCACTCCTAAAAGCTCGAGCAATCGAAAATATGGCTTTTATTGCTGGTGTAAATAGAATTGGCGTAGATGGCTATAATCTCGAGTATCAAGGCGATTCGCATTTATTTGATACATTGGGACAAGATTTGGAAACAATTAACAATCATCCCGAAATTTTACAGTTCGAAATTGATAAAGAAGAACAAGATAAAACTCGAAAGCATTTCAATTTTCTAAATGATCGCGATTCATTTTATTTTGGATAAATACAAGCTCAACTTTGGTTGGGCTTTTTTTGTAATTATTTGGGCGTTCCCTCGCTCTTTGCCTTCCATTTA
>NZ_JAOCHX010000085.1:0-2500 GCF_029843245.1 Empedobacter sp. GD03739
TTTCGGGAACTAGAGACCGGCGCACGGGTGCGTAACGCGTATGCAACTTGCCCTACTGAAAAGGATAGCCCTTCGAAAGGAGGATTAATACTTTATAACAGATTTAATGGCATCATTAGATTTTGAAAGATTTATCGCAGTAGGATAGGCATGCGTAAGATTAGTTAGTTGGTGAGGTAACGGCTCACCAAGACGATGATCTTTAGGGGGCCTGAGAGGGTGAACCCCCACACTGGTACTGAGACACGGACCAGACTCCTACGGGAGGCAGCAGTGAGGAATATTGGACAATGGGTGGAAGCCTGATCCAGCCATCCCGCGTGTAGGATGACGGCCTTATGGGTTGTAAACTACTTTTATCTGGGGATAAACCTACTTACGTGTAAGTAGCTGAAGGTACCAGAAGAATAAGCACCGGCTAACTCCGTGCCAGCAGCCGCGGTAATACGGAGGGTGCAAGCGTTATCCGGATTTATTGGGTTTAAAGGGTCCGTAGGCGGATTAATCAGTCAGTGGTGAAATCTCATAGCTTAACTATGAAACTGCCATTGATACTGTTAGTCTTGAGTGATGTTGAAGTTGCTGGAATGTGTAGTGTAGCGGTGAAATGCTTAGATATTACGCAGAACACCAATTGCGAAGGCAGGTGACTAAACATTAACTGACGCTGATGGACGAAAGCGTGGGGAGCGAACAGGATTAGATACCCTGGTAGTCCACGCCGTAAACGATGGATACTTGCTGTTGGGCTTTCGGGTTCAGTGGCTAAGCGAAAGTTATAAGTATCCCACCTGGGGAGTACGTTCGCAAGAATGAAACTCAAAGGAATTGACGGGGGCCCGCACAAGCGGTGGAGCATGTGGTTTAATTCGATGATACGCGAGGAACCTTACCAAGGCTTAAATGCAATTTGACAGAACTAGAAATAGTTTTTTCTTCGGACAGACTGCAAGGTGCTGCATGGCTGTCGTCAGCTCGTGCCGTGAGGTGTTAGGTTAAGTCCTGCAACGAGCGCAACCCCTATCATTAGTTGCCAGCGTTTAAAGACGGGGACTCTAATGAGACTGCCGGTGCAAACCGCGAGGAAGGTGGGGACGACGTCAAGTCATCACGGCCCTTACGTCTTGGGCTACACACGTGCTACAATGGTAAGTACAGAGGGCAGCTACTTGGCAACAAGATGCGAATCTCAAAAACTTATCTCAGTTCGGATTGGAGTCTGCAACTCGACTCTATGAAGCTGGAATCGCTAGTAATCGCATATCAGCCATGATGCGGTGAATACGTTCCCGGGCCTTGTACACACCGCCCGTCAAGCCATGGAAGCTGGGGGTACCTGAAGTCGGTGACCGTAACAGGAGCTGCCTAGGGTAAAACTGGTAACTAGGGCTAAGTCGTAACAAGGTAGCCGTACCGGAAGGTGCGGCTGGAACATCTCATATTTAGAGAACGACGAATTTTCTTCTATTGTAAGAAGATTGATTTTGATTCGGCTTTTTATTCTGTAGTATTTAATATATAGTTAGAGATAGAGGTTAAGGTAAAGTAAAATATTAAGGAATAAAAACTTATTACTTATAACTTAAGACTTACAACTAACAAAAAGACCACTCTTTAAGAGTATTAAAGAGTCTCATAGCTCAGCTGGTTAGAGCGCTACACTGATAATGTAGAGGTCGGCAGTTCGAGTCTGCCTGAGACTACTAAAAACGAAGTTCGATTAATGAATTTCGAAATACGACAAAGAGGGGGATTAGCTCAGCTGGCTAGAGCGCTTGCCTTGCACGCAAGAGGTCATCGGTTCGACTCCGATATTCTCCACGAAGCGATAAACGAATCTCGAAGTTCGAAATTCGTCTAAAGCAGAAGAGTTCATTGACATTATTAGAAACAGATTATAATTTATTTATAATCGCATACAATCAAAAACAAACAGATTTAGAAATAAATCAAAGTTTTATAAAGGTATACAATTAATCAAGAAAACGAGTAAGATTAACATAACCGCTCATAATATGACGGTTAAATCGAGAAAAAAGTTACAAAGGGCGTACGGCGGATGCCTAGGCTTTGAGAGGCGATGAAGGACGTGATAAGCTGCGATAAGCTACGGGGAGCGGCACATACGCATTAATCCGTAGATTTCCGAATGGGACAACCCGGCATGTTGAAGGCATGTCACCCAGCAATGGGAGCGAACGTTGGGAACTGAAACATCTAAGTACCAATAGGAAAAGAAATCAATTGAGATTCCGTAAGTAGTGGCGAGCGAACGCGGATTAGCCCTAAAGACTTAATAAGGATAATAGAATAACCTGGAAAGGTTAACCGTAGAGGGTGATAGTCCCGTAAATGAAATTTTTATTAAGTTGATAACGAGTAAGGCGGAACACGAGAAATTCTGTCCGAATATGGGAGGACCATCTTCCAAGGCTAAATACTCCTCAAAGACCGATAGTGAACTAGTACTGTGAAGGAAAGGTGAAAAGCATTTCGAATA
>NZ_JAOCHX010000086.1:0-4696 GCF_029843245.1 Empedobacter sp. GD03739
ACATGAGCATAAAATTATTATCAGAAATATGTATCTAACGAAAATATATGATTTTTCAGAATTTAAAAAAATAGAAATTATAAATTGTTATAAGAATTAATTATAAATGGAAACTCAAGAATATAAATACCTAATCTGTGTATATTTACTAGTAATAGATGCAGAAATTCATTCTAAGGAAATTGAATTTTTAACAAGTAATTTTCCGGAATTAGGCGTATACACTAAAGAGCAAGCAGAAAAAATAATGTCTGATGCAGAAGATAAAATTGAATTATCCACGTTGATTGATATTTTTAAAAATGAATCAGATTTAGAAAAAAATAATTTAATAGAAATATTAATTCAATTATCAATAAATGATGGTTTTTTTCACTCAAATGAAAAAGAATTTATTAAGAATTTAGCAAAAGAATCACATCTTCAACTTAGCAATATAGATCAGTTAATAGATAAGTATGAAAATGATTTTAAAGTCAATTATCTTGAGAAGAAACAATCATTATATTCTAATATAAAAGAAAAGTTTTTCAAAAAACTACATGATATAACAGAAAATGAATATTTTGAAAATAATCTTTTAGAAGGGAATACTTTTGTTGAAAAGGTGAAAGAAATTGCTGCAAGAGCAAGTAATGATCTTGATTTAGCTTCTGAGAAAATGTTAGATTTTAATCAAAAACTAAATGAAAATTTTAGCGAAATTGATGAGAATTCAAAAAAAATAACGAAGGTAGATTCTAAACACCAAAAGGATTCACTTTTAAATTTTATAGAAAAGTTAAATAAAGATACCAAAGATGATATATTAAAATCTATACAAATAAATACTGAAGTATTAGAGAAGAAGAAATATACAATAGATTATTTTTCTATTGCTTTTTTAGGAAGAACTAAAGCAGGTAAAAGTACTTTTCACAAAGTAATTACTGGTGAAGAAACCGATGATGTTGGTGTTGGTAAATTAAGAACAACTAGATACAATCGTGTTTTTAATTGGGAAAACATTCGAGTAATTGATACACCAGGTATTGGTGCTCCAGGCGGGAAAGAGGATACTGATATTGCACGTTCAATTATTGATGAAGCAGATTTAGTTTGTTATTTGGTAACCAATGATGCAATTCAAGAAACGGAATTTAATTTTTTAACGGAATTAAAAGATAAAAATAAACCCATTTTTATCATTCTTAATTACAAAGAAAATATAGAACATCCGAAGAGGTTAGAACGTTTTTTAAAAAATCCAAAAGCATGGTTAGAAAATAAAGATGATAAATCTTTAAATGGTCATATACAAAGGATCAATGAAATGATTTCTAAATATAATTACGATCCTGCATTGATTGAAGTTATACCAATACATTTATTAGCAGCTAGACTATCAAAAGATCCTCAAAATCACAAATCCAGTAAGGCTCTTTTAGAAGGTTCTAATATTAATCATTACAATAAAATTATTAAACAAACTATTTTTAGAAATGGTCATTTAAAGAAAACTCAAAACATTATTGATGGATGTAATTATCAAACGAGTCTAACGTATCATAAAACGAAACACAATATTGATGAGCTTAAGAAGCTTTTAAAAGAAATTAAAGAAGAGAAGAAAGGATTAATTAGCTATTTCGAACAAGAGCAAAAGAAAACAAAACAAGCAATTATTAACACAATTAATGGTATACATAATCAAATACGTGTTGACCTAAAGCAATTTGCTAAAGATGAATATGAAAATAAAGATATAGGAAAGGCCTGGGAAAAGCTGATGAATGATAAAGGTCATTATGCAACTTTGAAATTAAATATAGAAGATTTAATAGAAGATTTTCAAAAGAAAATTCAAGATAAATTGAAAGAAAGCTTAGATGAATTATCAATTAACATTGCTAAGTTAGATATTCAACATATTAGTGTGGATACTTTTGATTATAAATTTGCAGCGAACATAACATTAGGAGTTGTTGGTGCGGGTTTGACAACTATAGGATTGTTAGCTTCTAAATATGCAGTATTAAATGCATGGAATCCTACAGGTTGGGTAGCTGCAGGGATTGCAGCTGCTCTTACAGGATTAGGTTTCCTTATCAATTTTAGTTTGGATAGTAAAGAAACAAAAATCAATAAAGCAATTGATAAAGTTGTTGAAACTATAGAACCTAAAATTAAAGAGAACGAAAACGAAATGATTAAAAACTTTGAAAATGGTTTTAAAGAGTCAACACAAGAATTGAAATGTAAGCTTATTACAACTTATGATGATATGATTGATGGATTAGAAAATATTTTAAAGATATTAAATTCAATCAATCATAATGCAAAAGAGTATTCAGATTACTTTAATAAAGTTATGTTTTTTAGAGCTTTAGAGCATATGGGAAAAATAAACCTAAATAAACTTTTAACGGAGGAACTAGTTTATAAAGCCTTATCTAATACAACGATTACACGTGAAAAAGAAAATTTACTTATTAGTACGACATACAAATTAAAAGAAGATGAATTGATACTTTTAAATAAAGCATTGCAATTAAAAATTAAACTAAACTAAAATGAATACAGAATTAAAAATTAAAGAATTAGATTTAAAATTAAAAAAGTTAGTAGGTGATACTTTTGAAATTTTAGATGAATCTAATAATAACGAAATAAAATTTAGAATTGAACAAGAATTACAAGAATTAGAAAATCGTACCGATTTAAAAGTGGCTTTTGTAGGGCAATACAGTTCTGGTAAATCAACAATTATATCTGCACTAACAGGTGATAAAAATATCAAAATTGATGCAAACGTTGCAACAGATACTGTGGCTGAATATAAATGGCACAACATAGTCTTGATGGATACACCTGGTATTTTAGCAGGTAAAGTAGAAAAGCATGACGAGAATACCAAAACAGCATTGAAAGAGTGTGATTTAATCGTATATGTAATAACTAGTCAATTATTTGATGATATTATTTTTGAAAACTTTATCAGTTTAGCTTACGAGCAGCATCTTAAAGATAAAATGATTATTGCTATCAATAAAATGTCGATGGAAGCAGGCGAGTTTGATGATCTGGTGAATAACTATCGCCAATCTTTAAAAACAATCTTTAATGAAAGAGGATATGAATTTAATTTTGAGACGATTTTTATGGACGCAGCAGATTACATTGAGGGTAAAGATGATGAAGATGAAGAATTTATTCAGTTAAGTAATTTTAGTACGTTTATTTCTTCTTTAAATCAATTTGTTGAAGAAAAAGGGATTATTAAAAAACAATTTGATACACCAATTCGAATTTTGAAAGATGGTTTGTCAGATATTGCTTTAGCAGCAGTAGATCCAGAATTTCAATTATTAATTGAACAAGCTGAACCAAAAATTAAGAATGCTAAAAAAGATATTCAGCGAGGTGTAAATTTATTAATAAATGATATGGTCCAAGAAATAAAAAGTTTAGGTCACGACTTAACAAATAAAATGGAGGATGGCGAAAATGAATTTAAATTAGCAGAGGAGGAGTTTAATAATCATGTAAATAAAATTGTAGATAGACTTGATGATAAAATTCAGTCAATAATTGAAGAAGAAGAACGTGAATTAATGAATGAGATAGATGTATTTACATCAAAAAGTTCATTCGAATCATATGAGAAAAAATTGAATGATCAATTAAGTGATATTAAAATACCAAATGAATTAAAAATTAATTTAGAAAAGCAAAGACAAATTTTAGGTCTTTTAGGAAAGGGGGGGGATAAAATTGTCTCGATGACTTTTAAAGATTTAGCTGGATCCGGATTAAAAAATGTCAGTGGAAGTTCAATGCATGAAACCGTTTTAACTGTAGGAAAGTTTTTTGGACATAAATTTAAACCTTGGGGAGCTATAAAAACGGCAAATAAATTAGGTAATGCAGGAAAGTTTTTAGGACCAGCTGTATCAATTGCTGGGATAGGTTTAGATATATATTCAAAACAAAAAGAAGATAAACAAAGAAAAGAGCTAAAAGAGGCAAAGGATAGATATTTTTCATCTATTGTAACTTTTGCTGATAATATTAAAAGAAATAGTTTAAATAATTTAGAAGATTATATTAAAAATAGTTTTGATGCAAGATTGTCTGAGCTTAATGAGAATAAAATTGAACTTCTTAAAATGCAACAATCAAATACTAAATTTAGTGAAGCTATTCAAAAATTAGATTCCGAGTATGTGGAATTTATTGAGTTAATTGAGAATTAATTCTATTAATATAACTAAAAAATCCCAATCCATTTTCTAATAGATTGGGATTCTTTAGCTGCCAACAAAAGCAAAAATAACTCAAAACCCATAACTCAAAACTTACAACTCGAACCCAGCCGCCCCATCAAAGCTATGTGTACATAATGTGCTATTATAGCCTCCTGAACGGGCTAACGGGGACAAGCCCGCTATAATCACATTATGCAAAATAGCCCCTCCCTTACCTGTCCGATAATCCTTGTATCAAAAATCGTTTTTTGCCCTTGTTGAAGTCTGAATATATTGCCACAATCATTTTTGCGCTAACGATTTACTCCGTTAGGTTCATTTCGCTTCACTTCGTTCCATTTCAGTAAGCAAAAAATTTACTTTCATTTCACTACGTTCAGCTTCATTCACCCAACTCCGCAATACCAAGCCTAAAATAAGCTTTCCTTTCAGTCAAGCCCATTTTTGAA
>NZ_JAOCHX010000087.1:0-4695 GCF_029843245.1 Empedobacter sp. GD03739
AACATAAAAAAAACAAAAACCTCGAAGTAAACTTCGAGGTTTAATTTATATATTAATTTTCGTAACCAGGGTTTGGTTTAATTAATGTACCTTCAATATTAATTTCAGCTCTTGGAATTGGGAAAGCTATATGTAATGGATTTGCTTTTGCAGGAACATAAGATTTATCTCCCCATCTTAATAAATCCCATTGTCTAAGTCCTTCTCCAATTAACTCTCTTGCTCTTTCTTTTTTAAGATCGTCCATTGTCACAACTGAAACAGCAGCTAACCCGCGTTGAGTAATTAAAGAATTATAATAAGTTAATGCTTTTGCAGCACTTCCTCCATTTAATTCAGCTTCAACACCATTTAAAATAATTTCTTCAAAACGTAAAACTTTAACGTTATCATTTCCAGAAATATTAGTGTATTTACCAGTAATAAAATTATTTGCGTTAATTAATGTACGTCTAACATCTGTAGATGTATATAAATTATCTTTAACACCAGCTTTTAATTGAATATTTGCATATCCAGCAGGATTTAAACGGTAACCGTAAGAAGTAGTTCCTAAAGAACTTACTTGTCCTACTGCTAATTCGAACATTGAATTAGGAGCTGCACCATTCATTGTATATTTAAAAGTTTCAGCTAATAAACCTTCAGCAGCGATACTATAACCACCAGCTGTAACAATCTCATTAGTTAATTGTCTAACTTTAGCATAATCACCTTTATATAAGTAAAAACGAGACATTAATCCTTTTACTGAAGATAAATTAATGTCAGTTTTCCCTACAACTGTTGATGTATTTGAAGTCATCAACTCTAAAGCTTTATTAAAATCAGCTTCAATTTGAGCTTCAGTTTCAGCAATAGTTGCTCTTGGCATTTTAGCTTTTGGATCATAAACAGTAGGAAGTACAATTCCTAAGTTTCCATCTGTATATTTTTGTCCGTATAATCTTAATAAATCAAAGAAACCTTGAGCTCTTAAAGCGTGAGCTTGTCCTTGATTAAATCTAGCTTTAGATTTATCTAAATCTGTTCCAACAAAAGAATTTACATCTGCATTAATTGCAATATTAGTTTTTGCAATCATCGTATAAACTTGATTCCAAGTTCCAGATGCATAACCATCTGTAGAAATCATTGTATAATTCTGAACATTTTGATAATATCCTCCAGATAAGTTACTGTACATATTATCAGATCTAACTTCTCCGTAAGCTAAGAAATCAGCACCATAATAAGTAGCTGCACGCATTGAAGCTAAAGCACCTCTTACAAAAGCTTGCATCTCTTGTAGGCTAGTTAATGGAGCCTGTTCAACATTTTGATAAAATTCTCTTTCAACAAAATCATCACTACACGAAACGTTAAATGATAATACAGTTGCTGATAGTAGAGCTATGGTAAATAATCTTTTTTTCATTTTAAATAATTTTAGAAACTAACGTTAACACCTAATAAGAATGATTTTAAAACTGGTAAACTTAAGTTAGTATAACCTGCAATGTTTGTTTCTGGATCAAATTTTAATCTGTCATCAAAATTGTGAGTCCAAGCATTGTTAGCCATTACGAAAACCTGTACAGAGTTTAAACCACTACCTGATAATGTTTTTGAATCAAATGTGTAAGCTACACGTGCATTACTTAAACGGATGTAATCTGCATCGTATAAGAAACGAGTAGATGCTCTATTTGATAATTTGTTTCCTCCATAAACTGGTTTTGGATTAGAAGCAGTTGTGTTTTCTGGTGTCCAGTAATCTCCCATTACATCTCCATATCCTGGATAGTTAAGAGTGTACTGTCCATCACTAAAAGTATAACTTGCCCAATCATCATAGATTTTACCTCCAAACCCGAATGTGAATTGTAAATCTAATGAGAATCCTTTATATGCCATAGCTGTATTAAACCCTCCGTAAATATCACTAATAAATGATCCTTGTACTTCTTGTTGAGCTAAGTTATAATTATTTGTAGTCTCACCATCTTTTCCGTTGATATACCACAATGGATCTCCATTTGTTGGATCTACACCAGCCCATTTTCTTAAATAGTAAGTTCTAACTCCTTCACCTTCTTTTAAGATAGTAGTACTTCCTTTAACTTCACCACCGTATAATTCAGTGATTTCGTTATCTAAAGTAGATAAGTTAAATCCTACATTCCAATTAAATTGGTTACGATCTCCTCTAAAAATATCTGCATTTAATGAGAATTCAAAACCTTTATTTACTAATTCTCCTACGTTATCAGTATAACTTGTTAATCCTTGAGATCCTGAAACTGGTAAACTATAAATTAAGTCTTTAGTTGTTTTATGGAAATACTCTGCAGAGAATTTAATTCTATCTTTTAAGAATCCAAAGTCAATACCAACATTTAATGGGTTTACAGTTTCCCAAGATAAGTTAGGGTTGTTAACTCCTGAATATCCTGCTGCTGCAAAATCATTATAGTTAGTTGTGTAAGAATATAATCCATAAGGGTTTGCAGAAACTTGATTACCTAATTTACCATAAGATGCTCTTAATTTCATCATTGATAATGTACCATTTCCTTTTATGTTACCCATACGAGCAATATCAAATCCAGCACCTACAGACCAGAAGTCTCCTGCTTTTTGACCTGGCATAAATTGTGATAAAATATCACGACGATATGATGCATCTAATAAAAATAATTTATCATAATCGTAGTGAGCAGTTGCTGCGTATCCCCATCTAGATGTGATAGTTCTTGAACCTCCGTATCCTAATGGCACTACAAAGTTAGATAAAGTTTCTAAAGATGGAGAACCTACAGTTTGTCCTGAAGCATTTAATCCTTTGTAATCAGATTTGTAAGCTTCTTGGATTAAAGACACACCTAAGTTGTGTACATCCATTTTTTTATTCCAACTTAAGATATTTTGTACGTTAAAATTAAAATATCTGTTAACGTAATCATTTTTCATACCCCCACGAGAGAAACCATCTCCGTGTAATGGGTTATAATATTTATCTTCTTCAATATTAATATATTCTGGTGCAAATACTAAAGTATATTTAATATTTTTCCAAATATCATATTCTGCTTTAAAGTTAGCGAAAATCCTTGCCGTCTGAGCTTTACTATAGTTCATATCTAATAAAGCTACAGGGTTAAACTGGCTATTAGATAATCTACTTGTTGAAGGATTCCAATAGTAACTTCCATCAGCGTTGTAAGCTGGATCTGTTGGTCTATTGAAATATGATGATAAAATTGGATTTGCAAAACCTCCACCGTCAGGTAAAGTTGCCATATTCGAATAAGATAATTGAATATCAGTAGCTAACTTTAATTTATCTGTCGCTTGGTAAGTTAATTTATTTGTAAATGCTAACCTTTTATAGTTAGAATTTTTAATAACAGACTCTTGCTTAAAGTAGTTTGCAGAAGCGTAGTAAGATAATTTATCATTTGCACCCGAAACATTAAAATCTACATTTTGTTGGAAACCTTTTTTCATAGTTTCTTCTTGCCAATTTGTAGAATAAGGTGATTTGAAAATATTTGCAAATGTTGCGTTAATTGCACCATTAGCAATTTGCTCATTAGTATAACTAGTACCTAAGTAGTTGTTTACCGCTACATTTAAATAATCTTTGTATTCTTGGCCAGTAAATCCTCTGTATGTATCAACAGCTCTATCATTCCAACCAATACTAGATGAGAAATTAAATTTAGCAGCTCCTTTTCTTCCTGATTTTGTAGTAATAACAATAACACCAGCACCAGCATCTGCACCATATACAGCTGTAGATACAGCATCTTTTAACACAGTTACGCTTTCAATATCATCTGGATTCATACTTGCTAAGATATTACCAGTCGTATTATTTCTAGTTAAATCACCACTAGAAACACGTACACCATCAACAATCCAAATTGGAGATGTTACCCCGTTAATAGAAGAAATTCCACGTACACGTACACTGGCCATACCTCCAGGTTGTCCTGAAGCATTACCTGTTTGTACCCCAGAAACACGTCCTTGTAACATTTTATCAACAGAAGCTACAGGAACATCTGCAATTGCTTTAGATGACATTGTACTTGTAGCACCTGTAATTTCTTGAATAGTTTTTGTTTGACCGAATCCAACAACTACAACTTCTCCTAAATCTACATCAGATTTATTTGAATAATTTAAAGTTCCTAAATTAGTAGAAGTTACTTTAAATTCTTTTCCATTAATGACTAAAGTATCACCTACTTTAGCATCAATATTAAAATTTCCGTTTTCATCTGTATAAGTTACTTTATCTGTACCCTTAACTTTAACCTCAATATCTGCCTCTGGCAAATTTGAAGCATCATTAACAGTACCTGTAACTTGAGCAAAAGCCACTGTTCCTAGTCCTAGGAAAGCTAATAAGCCCAAAGATGTTAATCTTCTCCTCATAGTTTTATATTTTATAACATTTTAGACAAAACTCTAACTTTTTTTTAAGATTTCCAAAAATTTACGTATTTTTTTTATTTATCAAGTATTTAAATATTTTTTCCTCATAAAGGTATATTATTAATAATACAACCTATATTTTTTTACAAATAACCGAAAATAGATGCAATATTTATCAAATACAACTTACAACAAATTAACTATATTAAAGTATTGATATATGAAAAAAGTTAAAAAAATATTAAAACTCAAATTTCGAGACAATAAAAT
>NZ_JAOCHX010000088.1:0-3246 GCF_029843245.1 Empedobacter sp. GD03739
TGGAAATTTGGTAACGATTGCCACGTTCGATCTTCGAGGTCCGCCGCAATGGTTTTTGGAGATGAGCCAAAATTTATCTGCTCCTAAATCTGCATTTTAGCGGATTTGGGTAAGGGATTTTATGTCTAAACGTGAAAGAAAACACAATAAAACCAAGAAAAAACCACCAAAATCGCCCACAAAAAAAGAGACTCTTCTCAAAGTCGCTTGTATCTCTAAAAATCTTTTGTCGATAAACCCATAGTGTGGGAAAATACCCAGCAAAAAGCTCCCGAAGCTTCCGTTCAACAGGGTTTTCATTGTTCGTGCTTCGCACGCAACGAAAACTTAGCTATTGGCTGACGTTTTTATTCAAAGTATTTTATTTCTCTTTTCCAAACATATAATTTTTTTCCATTAATTGATTTTGTTTGTTCAATCCAATTTTTTTTGTCATCAAATACATATTCAAAATCAATAGCGTCCAAAACGATTTAATAAAGAAAGGAAGTTTTTAACTCAAAGATTATCTTTGAGGTTGACCAAAAAACCATCCTTTCTTATGACAAATGTAACATTGTTTTCTCAAATTATTAGTAAACTCGATCGTTCAAAATTTAACAAACTTGTAAAAGAAAAACAAACCGATAAGCATCAAAAGGGTTTTTCATCTTGGACGCATTTAGTTTCAATGCTATTTTGTCAATTTGCTAAGAGTCAATCTGTACGTGATATTAGTAACGGACTTCGTTCTGCTACTGGAAATTTAAATCATTTAGGAGTTGAGCGCGCTCCGTCAAAATCAACTATAAGTTATCAAAACAAGCATCGAGATTGGGAACTCTTTAAATCGTATTATTTTGAACTATTAAATTCTTTAGGACAGCAAGCCAAGTTCAAGCAAGTAAAATTTAAAATTAAGAGCAAAATATTTCTTTTAGATTCCACCACGATATCAATGTGTTTAAGTCTGTTTGATTGGGCAAAATACAAGACTGCAAAAGGCGCTGTAAAAATGCACACATTGCTTGATTATGATGGTAATCTGCCATCCTATATCAATATTACAGATGGCAAAACAGCCGACAATAAAGGAGCTTACGACGTGCCTTTAATCAAAGGCAGTGTTATTGTGGCCGACCGTTTTTATAATGATTTTTATCTGCTAAACCTTTGGGACAGCAAAAATGTTTTCTTTGTAATTAGACATAAAGAAAATCTTCAATATCTCACTATAAAAGAAAATGAATTGCCTGAAAAAACGCATCAACACATCCTAAAGGATGAAATAATTGAATTGAAAAATCAAACATCAAAAGATAAATATCCAAAGAAATTGAGACGCGTTGTGGTTTGGAATGAACAAAATCAGCAAACTATTGAACTCATCACAAACCAATTCATTTGGTCGCCAAATACCATAAGTGAACTGTATAAAAGCCGTTGGCAAGTAGAAATATTCTTTAGAGAAATAAAACAATTATTACATATAAAATCCTTTGTAGGAACAACACAAAATGCAGTAATGATACAAATATGGACAGCTTTAATAACAATACTTGTCCTTAAAGCATTAAAAGCAATGGCTCGGTATAATTGGCATTTATCAAATTTAGTGGCATTTATTAGACTCAATTTATTTGTGAAAATTGAACTCCAAAAATGGCTCGATAAACCATTTGAAGAACACTTTCAAAAGCAAGAAATTACTATACAAGGGGTTTTGTTCTGATTATTGAGTTTTTCGGTCAATAAACTCAATAGATTTAATAAATTTGTGAAACCTAAAATTTATTTAGGACAGTATTGATTTTATTTATATATTTGAAAGATATTTTTGATTATATCTTATTAAAACTAACATTAAAACAACTAAAAAATGAGAAAATTTATTTTATCCTTAGTATTTGCTTTAATTGCATTGCCATTATTTTCACAAACTGAAAAAGATGAAGTAGCTATCTTTCAAAACGCTTTTGGTATTGAAAAAAGAACGTTGATTGAAAATTATATGAAAGTTGACGAATCGAAAGCTGCTGAATTTTGGAAATTATACGAAACCTATGAAAACAGCAGAAGAGCCATTGGTTTAAAACGTATTCAAAACATTACAAAATACGCTGAAATTTACGAGAATTTTACACCAGAAAGCATCAATGCTATAATGAAAAATGCTCTTGATGTTCAAAAAGAAATGACATCTTTATGGGGTTCAACTTATAAAAAAATGTCAAAAGTTATTACACCTGTGGAAGCTGCTAAATTCATCCAAGCGGAAATGTATATTGAAAACACTATACGTCAAGCCTTATTAGAACAAGTGCCATTAATTGGAGAATTAAGATAATATTTTAAATTACACTTTATACAAATCGGAATAGCAATTAATGTTATTCCGATTTGTTTTTTTTTATAAATTTGTAACGTTAATACTTTTTATCCGAATCAATATTTTTTGATAAAATCAAATTATTGTTTTTATCATAAAGATTAGTTGTATTTGAAAATTTATAAGAATTAAATTTTTGATTTACTAACTTACCCTCTTTATCATATTCGTTTTCACAAGAATTTAAAATCGTCTGGTCTTTATAATACCATATGACTTTTAATAGTTTATTGTTGATGTCAAATTCTTTATAGTAATTAATATAGTGAACCCAATAAGTTTGATACCACCAAATATTAAATCTTCTTTTTGTATATTCTTCGCTTAAAAAACCATTATGTCCGTAATCACCTTCGGTACTGAATAGTTTTCTATTTTGTCGATTTTCATCTAAAAATAGAAGTTGTTCTCTAATGGACTTTATTTTGCCGTAAATTGTGTCTTTTGGTTGTGAATATGAAATATTTTTTAGTAACGTCAAAAAGATTATTAACAACTTTAACTTCATAATTTATTATTTTAAGTGATTGTTGTTTGCAGCACGATTTTCCAAAATGTCTGCCAACGTTTTGGGTATTGCCGAAGGCGGGGATTTTTAGCACAAATGTTCAATCGAAGGACGAAAGTTGAACTTTGCACAAATGCTCAATCGAAGCTGTTCAGCCCCGCTTTTGGCAATACCTTGTTGAACTAAACCTTCGGTAGCTTTCTCAGCGCTATATTTAGTTACTTTGTAAAACTAATTAAAAATCAGTAAAATGGCTACAAAAAAAAGAGTTTAGACGAGCTCAGAGAAAACAAAATCATCAATCAGGCAAAGCGCGAAGTTCCGGGATTTTGCGGAGCTTTTGCAAAGGTTTGAACGTACGGTTTCTGTG
>NZ_JAOCHX010000089.1:0-2827 GCF_029843245.1 Empedobacter sp. GD03739
CATTCTTTTTTTATAGAAATTTTAATTCTAATATTAAAAGTTTTCAATTTGAAAAAGGAGTTGATAATTTATCTACTGCTAATAGAATTGATTTTAAGCCTTGGAAAACTAATGATATTGATAATACATTTATTTTTAAACGTTCCGTTTTTTAGGGAAGATTACACACTACATTAGGTACTAATATTACAGTTTTAGAAAATGATTTTATTGATATCGAAGGGATTCGTTTTCATGGATGTACATTATGGACTGATTTTTCAATTTTTGGAGATCCAATGAAATATGGGATGATTTGTCAAAGTCAAATGAATGATTACAAATATATTAAACGTGATCCGTCTTATTCAAAAATGAGAACCATTGATGTTTATCAAATTCATAATAAGTCTATTGCATGGCTTGAGCAAAGTCTAAAAGATTCAATTGGTCTGAAAAACATTGTTATTACACATCATGCACCGAGTATAAAATCAGTTCCAAAAGAGTATATTTCTGATCCTGTTACGTCTGCTTATGCTTCAAATTTAGAAGATTTTATTATAGAATATCAACCAATGTATTGGATTCATGGACATATTCATACACCTTGCAGATACAAGATTGGTGATACTGAAATTATCTGTAATCCTCATGAATATATTGATGAAAAAGATAATGGTTTTATAAAAGAGTTGATGATAGAGTTATAAAATTAAGTTTACCATTTAGTAAATAATGTTTACTAAAATATATATTAAGTTTATATTTTAGTATATTTGATTATTATAATATACATTATATGTTAGATTTCACGACAATAAAAGATGTAAAAAACACAATTGGTGAGTGGTGTAAAAAAATGCGCAAAGCAGAAAATTTAACACAACAAGAATTAGCTGATGAACTAGCTCTTTCTCGCTTAACAATTGCTAAACTTGAAAATGGAGATAATCCTACACTAGAAACTCTTTTGAAAGTGTTACAGTATTTTGATGAAATGAAATCGATCAATCAATTTATTTCTGATAAAATTGAAAGTTTAGAAAATAATCAATCCATGTATTAACTATGGCAAAGAATCAAATCATTTCGATAAATTTTCAAGAAATTGAAATCGGTAAAATAGGTTACGACGAAAACCAAAGAAAATCATCATTCCAATACAATCCTGATTTTTTGGAAAGTAATAACTACAAAAAGATATTTCCTTACGTTATCCGCAGAACGCCTAACGTACAAGTATTTTCTGAATTCGAGGGAGAAACATTTCGTGGTTTACCTCCTATGATTGCTGATTCTTTACCTGATTTTTTCGGTAATATTGTCTTTAAAGAATGGTTAGAAGCAACTCAAAAAGAAATGAATGCTATTACTCCTTTAGAACAACTAACATATGTTGGGAAAAGAGGAATGGGAGCTTTAGAATTTTCACCTGCGAAAGAAATTAAATCAAATCAGAGTATTGATGTAGAAGAAATAACGGAAGTTGTAAAGAAAGTGCTCGATTTAAAAACTTCAACAGAAGAAAAAGGATTAAGTGATATCGCTTTACTGAACATCTTTAAAATTGGAACTTCAGCGGGTGGCGCACGCCCTAAAATTTTAGTTTCAGAACATAAAAAAACAGGACGTCTAATTCCTGGTGATTTAGAAACATCAGACAAATACAATCATTATTTAATTAAACTTTCTGTAGACGAAGATCAAGGCTATTCAAAAGAAAAAATAGAGTACATCTATTATCAAATTGCAACTTCTATAGGAATTGAAATGATGCCTTCTAAGTTGATTGATGATAAACATTTTGCAACATCAAGATTTGATCGTCAAAATGGAAAAAAACAGCATATTTTAACTGCATCTGGAATGACAGGATGGGATTTTAAAAAGCCTGAAAACTCAACTTATGAAAATCTTTTTAAACTTGCTTTTGATTTAAAACTTTCGCACAAAAACATTCAGCAATTGTTTAAACGACTGGTTTTTAATCTTGTCTTTTTCAATATCGATGACCATTTAAAGAATTTCTCATTCATTTATGATGCTGATAAAGATCGTTGGAATTTAGCTCCCGCCTATGATTTAACTTATCCATTAGACGCTTTAAAAAACTACCTAAGAATTTCAAGAGCGATGTCTATTAATGGAAAAAGGACTGAGATTAATCGAGATGATTTAATGAAAATAGCTGAATTATTTACAATTAAAGACGCTAACGGAATTATTGATGAAGTTATAAACTCTACAAATCAATTCAGAATTCTATCTAAAGAACAAGATATTCCTGAAAAAGTAATTGATAAAATTGAATCTGAGTTTTTAAAGTTTTAATCAAAAAACTTCTGCTAAAAATAATCAATATGTTATGTCAATTATTTTTAGGTTAAATTGGTTGATTTTTAATAATTACCGTTTTAAATAAATTAATTCTAAAAATCCTTCTGTAAGGTGCATTTTGTCGTTAAATATAAATATTCAAAGCGGTCAATTTTTATAATTGATTAAACTCAAAATTGTAAGTGAATAAATCGATATTTTCTTTAGATTTTAGATCAGAAATATATGTAAATCGTCAGCAAAAAGTTTATTAATATCAATAATACATTTTAAATTCACTATTTCACACCATTTTTTTTAGCCTAATTCTAAATAAGAAAATTCATCAATGATCTAAAATAGATTTGACTTATAAAAACATATAATTATGAGCCAAATACAAATTTCATTGGTTTATAATAGGAAGAATAAAATCAATAAAAATGAAGAATTATTAATTCAGATTTGCTGTTATCAGAATGGAAAGAGAACATATTTTTCAACAGGTCAATTATATTTAATAAAGTTA
>NZ_JAOCHX010000009.1:0-74431 GCF_029843245.1 Empedobacter sp. GD03739
GTAATGATACAAATACTCAGCGTGGTGGCGGAGGTCGTGATTATGGTGATGGAGCGTTTGATATTAACCCAGATGATGTAGAGTCTATCAACGTTTTAAAAGGAGGACCTGCATCTGCTTTATACGGTTCTCGTGCTGTGAATGGAGTAATTATGATCAAGACAAAAACTGGAAAAAAAGGTAGAGAAGATATCGTTGTTAATACTGGTGTTGCTTTTGAGTCTATTAACCAAATTCCAAAATTACAAAGTTTATATGGGGGTGGAGCTTCTGATACCTTTGAAACTGTAAATATTGGAGGTAAAGATTATCAAATTGTAGATTATGCTACAGATGAATCTTGGGGACCAAGATTTAACAATCAAGAAGTTTTACAATGGTATGCTTTTGATCCTGAATTTGCTAGCGATTACATGAAAACAACGCCTTGGAGAGCTTCAAAAAATGATGTAAAGTCATTTTTTAATACAGGAGTCGCATATACGAATAGTGTATCGTTTACAAAATCTTATGAGGCTACTAATTTAAGAGTTTCGTTATCTAATGTTAACCAAACAGGTATCGTTCCAAATTCTAGTTTAAAGAAAACGACAGCAAGTATTAACTTATCAAATAAATTTAGTGATGTATTTACTGTAACAACTAATTTAACTTATACTAGAACTGACGGTTTCAATAGACCAGAGGTTGGATATGGAGATAACTCAGTAGCTCAAAAAATGTTCCAATGGGGGCAAAGACAATTGGATTATAATCAACTTAAAAATTATAAATTAGCGAATGGTAACCAACGTTCTTGGAATAGAACTTCTTGGGATGATGGTACACCAGCTTATTCTGATAATCCATACTGGGTAGTGAATGAAAATACATCAAAAGATAAAAGAGATCGTTTCTACGGAAATGTGGAATTTAAATATGATATAGCTCCAGGATTATATGCAATTGCAAATGTAATGGGGGATACTTATGATATGCAAATATCTGAGCGTGTAGCGGTAGGCTCTCAGGCAATGTCAAAGTATTCTGAAGCGTACTATAAGTTTACTGAGATGAACTATGAAGGACGTATACATTTTGATAAAAAATGGGGAGACTTCTCCTTAAATGCTTTTGCAGGGGTGAACAGAAGACACAAAACACAAAGTAGATTATCATCTTCTACAAATGGTGGATTAGTTGTTCCTAATTATTATTTTATTGGAAATAGTTTAGATAATCCAACAACATCGAGTTTTAGAGAAACTTCAGAAGTGAACTCTATATATGGTATGATCTCTTTGGGATATAAGAATATGTTATTCTTAGAGGCAACGGGCCGTAATGACTGGTTTTCTTCATTACCTATAATAAATAATAGTTATTTTTATCCATCTGTCACAGGGAGTTTTGTATTCTCTGAAGTATTTAAACCAAGTTGGTTAAATTTTGGTAAATTAAGAGCAGGTGTTTCGCAAGTTTCATCTGATTTAACTCCATATCAAACAGGGGATGTATTAGGTTCAAGTATAAACTTTAATGGAACGCCTACATTTATTCAGTCAAATACTAAGATGAATCCGTTATTAAAACCTGAGATTAAAGATACATGGGAAGTTGGTTTAGAAGCATCTATGTTTAATAATCGTTTCGGTTTTGATGTGACTTATTATAATGAGAAACGTACAGATTTATTAGTGCCAGTTCAGCACTCTTGGTCTACAGGAAATGGATATAAGTGGTTGAATGCAGGAGAGATGAGTAACGAAGGTGTTGAAGCATTAGTAAATATTGTTCCATTAAGAAATCAAGATTTTGAATGGAAAGTAACGTGGAATTTTGCTAAAAACAACAATAAAGTAGGTAAAGTTTCTGATGAAATGGATTCATACAATTTAACTAATGCTCCATTTAGTGTTCAACTTTGGGCTTTATCTGGTCAACAGTATGGACAGTTAAGAGGTACAGACTTTGTTTATGATGATCAAGGTAATAAAGTAGTAGATGCAAATGGATTCTATGAAAAATCTGAAGTTAAGAATTTAGGATCAATTATTCCTGATTATAACATGGGTATTAGAAACACATTTACATACAAAGGTGTTGCTTTATCAGCTTTAATTGACATTCAAAAAGGAGGTAATTTCTTCTCTACTTCTCATATGTGGGGTATGTACTCTGGAATGTTAGAAGAAACCGCGGCTAATGGAGTTCGTGAGAATGGAGTTGTTGCAGATGGTGTAATGTGGGATGAAGGAACAAAATCATATGTTAAAAACACAACTGAAGTTTCTGCTTACGATTATTATAAAGCATATTATAATGGTGTAGATAGCCAAAATGTTTTTGATGCAGACTACATCAAATTACGTGAAGTAACTTTATCGTATACTTTCCCTAAAAAATGGGCAGGGCCTTTTGCTAACGTTACTGTATCTGCATTTGGTAGAAACTTAGCTACATGGGGATTAGATAAAAAAGGATTTGATCCTGAAATGGCTTCTTATGGTTCTGGAAATATACAAGGTATTGAAGGAGGGTCTTTACCATCTACAAGAACTTATGGTATGAATCTTAAGTTACAATTCTAAAAATTAAATTATTATGAGAATCAATAAAACAATTATATTATCAGCATTACTAGGAAGTGCTTTATTATCTTCTTGCGATAATGGATTTGAAGAAATGAATATTAGTCCTAATGCACCCGAAAATGCGCCTACATATACAATCTTTCCAATTGCAACTAAAATATTTGTTGATGATATGAGAGATGGATGGGTGTCTGGACGTATGTTATTGCCTTGGGTACAATATTCAGCACAGAGAAACTATACAGAAGAGGATAAATACGCTTATCGTACGACAACAGGAGATCAAGCATGGAACGCAAGTTATCGATCTTTATCTAACTTAAAAAAGGTAATAAGTATTTGTACAGATCCTGTTTTAGGACCACAACAAGCTGCTTACGGAGATGTTGATACACAGATTGCTGTAGCACGTATTATGATGGCTTACGAATTCTTGGATTTGACAAATTATTTCGGTGATGTACCTTATTGGTCATTAAGTGGTGCAAAGAATCCAGATTTTCAAGCTTTACAAATTGATACGTATGCTCAACCTAAATATGTTAAGCAAGAAGTTATCTTTAAAAATTTGTTACAAGAGCTAAAAGAAGCTGAAGCGCAATTGGATATTACTGAAAAGAATGTATTTACAAGTCCTGAGAATAAAATTGGTGACCAAATTTATTTTGGAGATGCATCTAAATGGAAAAAATTTGCAAACTCGTTACGTTTAAGAATTGCTAACCAAATTAAAGATGTATATCCTGAAGCGAAAGCTGAAATGCAAGATGCTATTGCAAAAGGAATTTTTACCTCAAATGAAGACAATGCTTTGCAACATTATGGAACATCGGCTGTGGAAGGTTCTCCATTTTGGAGTGAATTTTTTGTAGGAAATAGAAATGACTTCTATGTGAATAATCAATTAATAAGATTATTAAAAGGACAATCTGGTAATTATGGAGTTGATCCACGTTTACAAAAATATGCTGCACCTTTAGGAACATCAAAAGCTAACGCTGGTTCAGGTAACTATGTAGAAACGGATGATATTACAAAATATCAAGGAATTCCTTATGGATTACCATCTACTCGTTTAGCCTCAAATAATCAGGTATCTAAAGTATCTCCATTTTCAAAAACTATTTTCTCTGCAGATTATGCTGAGGTTTTAATGGAATACTCTGAAGTAGAATTCTTGTTATCAGAAGCTAATGGTTGGAACCAAACTAATTATGTGAATGGTGTGATAGCATCTATGCAAAAATGGGGAGTAGATCAAGCTAAAATTGATGCTTATGTAGCTGCATTACCAGCTGCAAATAAAGAAAATGTAATTACTCAAAAGTATATTGCTTTGTATATGCAGCCTCAAACTGCTTGGGTAGAATATAGACGTACAGGATATCCTAATGGTAGTATTTTATTATTACCTGGTCAAACTGGATATGAAATAGATGGTACTCCATACGTATTCACTCCATTAGTAGCAGGTATGACTGATATTCCGTATAGAATTTCATATCCATTAGGTGAACAAACTCTTAATACTACAAATTGGAATGAAGCAGTTTCAGCTTATGGCGGAAAGGATCCAATTAATGGAAAATTATGGTGGATGACTAAATAATATAATATCCATTTTCTTTATAAAAGCAGCAAAATTATTTTTGCTGCTTTTTTTATTTTATTGATTTTTAATGAAATAAATTGTATATTGGATAATAAATATTATGAGTATGTTAAAAATTAAAATATTTTGTTTTTTTGCTTCTTTTTGTTTAGGTGTCAATGCTCAACAAAATTTATTAACAGATGGGGTTGATAGAACTTTAAATGAAAGAATATCCCATCAAATAAGTAATATTCAAAATGAAATTGCTTTAAGAAATAAAGGTGAAGTCATAGAACAATACGAAGGAAGCCAATATTTTAATCCAAATTTTGAAGACATAGAGATTAAAGGGTTTAATCTTGACTTTTCTAAATTGAGATATAATGCTTATTCAGATGAGATGGAATTTGAAAAAGAAGGTAAAATTTTTAATTTAACCAAAGTTCCTGAGTTGATGATTTATTTTCCGTTAACTCAATATCAATTTCTTAAATATCCTACTAAAAATGGTAAAATTGAAGGTTATTTAGAAGTTTTGGTATATGATAAAGATAAATTTTCTTTGTATAAAAGAAATAAAAAGATAATAACTCATGGAGAATTTAAAAATAATGCCAATAAAGCAAATACAAAATTTTCATTAGTAAATGATAGTGATTTATATTTGATTAGATATAAAGAAGATAAGTTTTATGAGTTTCCTACAAATGAAAAACAATTAAATAAAATTCAAAATAGTCCTGAATTAGTAGATTTTGTAAATAAGAATAATTTGAATCTAAGTTTAGAGAAAGATAAAATTAAACTTGTTGATTTTATGAACAAGCTTTAAGATGAATATTAAACAAAATAGCAAGCCAATTGGCTTGCTATTTTGTTTAATATATTGATAATTCTTAATTCGAATAATTAGGAGCCTCTTTTGTAATGACAACATCATGTGGGTGAGATTCGTGTAAACCAGCACCTGTGATACGTACAAATTTTCCGTTTTCAATTAAATCTTGAATTGTTGGAGTTCCGCAATATCCCATTCCAGCACGTAATCCACCACATAATTGGTAAACAACTTCTGCAATAGAACCTTTGTGAGGAACACGACCTTCGATTCCTTCTGGAACTAATTTTTTCGCATCAGCTTGGAAATAACGATCTTTAGAACCGCGTTTCATTGCAGCTAAAGAACCCATTCCTTGATATGCTTTGAATTTACGACCTTGGAAAATAATTTCTTCTCCTGGCGCTTCATCTGTTCCAGCAAATAAACTTCCTAACATCACCAAGTTTGCACCAGCAGCAACTGCTTTTACAATATCACCTGATAATTTGATTCCACCATCTCCAATAATCGAAACGTTTCTTGTTTTAGCATAAGAATGTACATCATGAATAGCAGAAAGCTGAGGTACACCAACACCAGCTACAACACGAGTTGTACAGATAGATCCTGGTCCAACACCAACTTTTAAAGCATTTGCTCCAGCATCAATCAAAGCTTTTGCAGCTTCTGCAGTTACAATATTTCCTCCAACAATATCTAATTCTGGGAAAGCATTTCTAACTTCAGCAACTTTACTAATAACTCCAGCTGAATGTCCGTGAGCAGAATCTAACGCTACGATATCAACACCTTTGTTTACTAAAGCTTGAACACGTTCTAATGTATCAGCACCAACTCCTACACCTGCTCCAACACGTAAGCGACCTTTTGTGTCTTTACATGCGTTAGGGAATTCTGTTAAGTTGTCAATGTCTTTAATCGTGATTAATCCAATTAATTTATTGTTTTCGTCAACGATTGGTAATTTTTCGATACGGTAACGAGAAAGAATTTCTTTTGCTTTCTTAAGGTCAGTATCAATATCAGAAGTGATGATATTTTCTTTTGTCATCACATCTTCTACCAATTGATCGAAGTTTTCTTGGTAACGAATATCACGATTTGTAATAATTCCAACCAATGTTCTATCCTCTTCAACAACAGGTAAACCAGAGATTTTATATTTCTCCATTAAGTTTACTGCGTCTTGTAACTTGTGATGACGAGATAAAGTAATTGGATCAGAAATCATTCCGTTTTCCGAACGTTTTACCATATCAATTTCATTCGCTTGTTCTTCGATCGACATATTTTTGTGAACGAAAGATAAACCTCCTTCACGCGCTAATGCAATAGCTAATCTTGCTTCGGATACAGTATCCATTGCTGCAGAAACTATCGGAATGTTAAGGGTGATATTGTCTGTGAATCTTGTTTGTAGAGATACTTGGTTCGGTAATATCTCTGAGTAGGCAGGCACTAATAACACATCGTCAAAAGTGAAGCCCGTTTGTAGAATTTTGTCTGTTAAAGGCATTGCTTTTTGCATTGCAAATTTAGATGAAAAAAGTTTAGAATCAAAACTATTTGAGAAAATGTATCTTTATTTTGAAGGATTTGATGTTTTGTTAATATGTAAATGAATCGATTAGAAAATTTAAAATTAATTTAAAAATATTCGATAAATCCATATTGTTTAGATGATATTCTAATCAGAATTTAATCATTTCAATCCTAAGCTATATCAATTTTTTATCTTATTTTCGCAAGATAGTTTATTAAAACAAAATGGATATAAATTTCAAAAAGTGGAACAACATCTTGGGTGTTGCGATGTTCTTGATAGCGACAATATTGTATTTGGCGTCGATGGAACGTTACCTGAGTTTGTGGGATTGTGGTGAGTACATTGTATCATCAGCAAAATTGGGAGTTACGCATGCGCCAGGAGCAGCTTTGTTCCAAATAATGGGAGCAGTTTGGTCTGGTTTAGCTTTTGGCGACGGAAGCAAATATGCCATATTAATCAACAGTACATCTGCCTTATATAGCGCAGGAACAATTATGTTTTTGTTTTGGACAATTACATATTTTGCTCGAAAAATGTTTGCAAAAACGCAAGATCCAATGAATGTTGATGCGATTGAACTAAATGCTTCTCAAAAAATTATAACATTAGGAAGTGGATTAGTTGGAGCTGCAATTTTTATGTTTAGCGACACATTCTGGTTTTCTGCGGTAGAAGGGGAAGTTTATGCAATGGCATCTTTCTTCACAGCGTTATTATTTTGGCTGATTACAAGATGGGATCAAGTCGCTGATACACCTAGAGGAAACAAATGGTTGGTAATTATTTCGTTGGTGATTGGTTTATCGGTTGGTGTTCACTTAATGGCAATGTTAGCAATTCCAGCAGTTTGTTTTGTATATTATGCTCGAAAATATAGATTTACAATCAAAAGTTTCTTAATCGCAAATGTTATTACATTGATTATTTTAGCTTTTGTATTCAAAATAATTTTCCCAGTTGTAATGACATTCTTTGGTAGAACAGAAATTTATGTAGTCAATAATTTGGGAATGCCTTTTAATTCTGGGACAATTATCGCCGCTATTATTTTAATCGCAGTTTTCTATTTTGCGATTAAATTAACTCAGAAATATGGTTCAGCTTTATTGAATACAATTTCGTGGTGTGTGATTTTTATGTTGATTGGTTTCTCATGTTGGTTAGTTATTCCGATTCGTGCCAATGCAAATCCTCATATGAATTTGAATGATCCTGATACAGCTTTGGGTGTTTTAGATTATTTTAATCGCGAACAATATGGTTCTTGGCCTGTGATGTACGGACCAGTTTTTACGGCTCATATTGCAAGTGATGGAATCAAACGTGATACTAACGGAGCGCCAGAAAGTACAGTTCGTAGTTCTGAATATATCAAGGATCAACGTACAGGAAAATATTTGAAAGTTTCGGATCGTTTAGATTATACATACGAAGATAAATATGTAAAGTTTTTCCCTAAAATGTTTAGTCCAGATCCAGGTGTAATGGAGAATTATGCGGCAGTTTATGCTTTTCCAAAATTCTCTTTGAATGCACAATATGCTGGTGATAAAGAAGCGCAACAAATGTACGCTCAATTGGTAGAAAAGCGTCAAAATAGACAATTAAAAGTTGCAGAACTTAAGAAATATGGTGAGATTTTAGATATCGAACCACCTACATTTGGTGAACAATTTAATTACTTTATTGATTACCAAATCAACTATATGTTTATTCGTTACTTTATGTGGAATTTCTCTGGTCGTCAAAACGATTTAGAAGGTAATTTCGAGATTACAAAAGGTAATTGGATTTCAGGAATTCCATTTATTGATAATCCACGTTTAGGAGATCAATCAAAATTACCAGATGAATATAGAAATGATGGAACAAATGTATATTTCATGTTACCATTATTCTTAGGTTTAATCGGGTTATTTACACAATTAAACAGAAATTTTGTTAACTGGTGGTCATTGTTGTCATTGTTTATTTTAACAAGTGTCGGAATCATCTTTTACACATCTGTAAAACCTTTCGAGCCTCGTGAACGTGATTATGCATTAGTAAGTTGTTTCTATGCATTTGCGATTTGGGCAGGATTGGGTGTACAAGGAGTTTATTTATTACTTCAGAAATTGATGAAGCAAGAATTGAAACCATCTTTAGCAATTGGAACGACAGTTATTTTAGCTGGTATTCCAATTTTAATGGGAGCTCAAAACTGGGATGATCACGATCGTTCAGAGCGTTCTGTAGCTTATTCTTTAGCTTATAATTATCTGAATCCGCTTGATAAAAACGCCATTCTTTTCGTGTATGGTGACAATGATACTTATCCACTTTGGGGGTTACAAGAAACCGAAAATTTCCGTGATGATGTAAAAATTGCGAATTTAACGTTGGCTGCTTCTCCATGGAATTTAGAGCAATTATTACGCAGAACGTACAATGCAGCTCCACTTCCAAGTGATTTGAAACCGAAAGATTATCAATCTGGAACTAACGATCAAATTTTTGTTGTTGGAGGTTCTATTAAAAATATTTTTGATCAAATAAATGGTTTCATCAAACCAGGATCTAATCAAACATTAGAAACGTTAAGTCAAATGCCAATCGAGCAAGTTGGTCAATATTTATCTGATCCTGAAATTGATCCAAACCAAGTGATGTCAGTTTATAAAAGTTTAAAACCTTTACAAAAATATTTAACGACAGACAGTATGACCGCTAAAGAAGCGATGGATTTTATTTTAAATAATAAATCTCCAGAAAAACAAGCTTTAGCAGATTATTTTGGTTATTCAATTGGACAAGCAAATTATTTACCTGTTTCTAAAATTGTAGTTCCAGTAAATAAAGCAAATGCGCTAAAATACGGAATTGTAAGTGCAAAAGATGCGGATAAAATGGTTGATTCAATCACAATTAATATCAAAGCGTCAAGTTTGTTCAAAAACAATTTACTATTGTTGTCAATGATGGCGAAATACAATTGGGATCGTCCTATTTACTTTAGTGGAGGAGGAATTTCTGATCCAGAAAATACATTCTATATGAATGATTATTTATTGAATGCTGGAATGAGTTATAAATTAGTTCCAATTTATACACCTTTTGGTAAAGGAGGAATTATTGGAGCTTCTGATAATGATATGTTATTAAGAACATTTAATTCATATAAATGGTCTGGATATAATAATCCTGATGCTTCATTTAGTTTGACAGAACGTAACTACACATCTTCTTATAGAAATACTGCGGTTCGTTTGGCAGATGATTTATTGAATGCTGGACGCAAAAAAGAAGCGATTGCAGTTTTAGACAAAGTGATGTTAGAAATTCCTGCTTTAGCGAAATACGATATTGGTTATGGAGTGAGTAGAATTGCTGGAATTTATTTGAAAGCTGGTGAGGATAAAAAAGCACAAGAATTGTTTGCACATGTTCGTAAAGAAGCGAATGCAAAAATTGCTTTCTTCGAGTCGTTACCTTCAGGAAAAGGATATTCAATTGGTTCAGATTTAGCCGCGGCTAAAAATGATTTGATGATGTCAATCTACAATGAAGCTTCCGCTTTAGGTGAAAGAGGTGACAAAGAAAAAGCATTGAAAGTTTTCGAATCTGCTTATAATCCTGTTTTAAAGAAATTCGAAACCTTATATAAAGAAGTTATTGCGGATGGAAAAGTTGATGCAGCTGATCAAGCAAAAATCATGAATCAGTTTAATTATTTAGACGAAATGATTGGTGTAGCAGCAGAAATTGATACAAATTATGCGAAACAACAACAGAATATTTTATACAAAATGGTCGGACAATAAGTCAAATCAATAAAAACAGAAAAGCTCCAAAAATTATTTTGGAGCTTTTTTTGTAAAATAAAGTTCTGAATATTAAGCTATTGTTAATTTTAATATGTTTTATCATTATTGATTTTTAGAGTTTGGCACAAAAATTGAAATTATACAAATAAGTTTAACAAAATTGTAAATATTTTAAAACATTATAAAAATGAAAAAAGTATTATTAACAGCTGCTTTAGCAGTAGCAGGTATGGTAGGAGTTTCAGCGCAAACGTCAGGAGTAGAAGGTACAGTACACGTGGGTATTCCAGTAGGTAATGCATCAGATGTTTCTTCTTTTAACCTTGGAGTAGACTTAGCTTACTTACATCCTATTGCAAATAATTTCAAATTAGGAGCGAAAGTCGGGTATGACCATTTTATTGCTAAAAGTGATTTTAAAGATTTAGGAGGAGAAGATTTTGGGTTTATTCCATTAGCAGCAACTGCAAAATACGAATTCAGTAACAATTTATTTATTGGTGGAGATTTAGGTTACGCAATTGCTACGAAAAGTGGTATGGACGGAGGTTTATTCTGGCAACCAAAATTTGGTTATTCAGGAGCTAACTTTGATGTATATGCTGGATATAAAGGAATTGCTACAAGTAATAACTATGGATTTGATAAAAAGTTTAATGCAGATGCAGTTTCTTTAGGTTTTGCTTATAAATTCTAATAACAAGAACAACTTATACTTGATACAAGCTACATCGAAAGATGTAGCTTTTTCATTTTAATTCAATTCTTTAAATGTTAAATATTTGAATTAAAACCATTGTTAATCATTGTTTTAAGATTGTTAAAGTATGGTTTTAACATTATTTGGCACAGCACTTGAAATTATGAATGCATCATAATTAGAACTATAAAATTTAAAAAGATGAAAAAATTATTTTTTATTGCTGCTGCAATGTTAGGAGTTGTTAGTTTGAGCGCACAAGAAAAAACAACATCTGCACAATTTGGTATAAAATCGAGTGTTAATATGTCTTCTTTTAATGGAGATGATGTAAAGGACAATGATTATAAAGTTGGTTTTAGTGCAGGTGTTTATGGACATTTTCCAATTACTGATCAATTTGCTGTTCAACCAGAGGTAAATTTTACAAGAATGGGAGGAAAGTACAAAGATGAAGTAATGGAAGTAGGAAATACAACTGTAAAAAGTAAAAACAAAACGACTTTAGATTATATTCAAGTTCCAATCATGTTCAAATACTATCCTGCTGCATCTCGTTTTAATATAGAGGCTGGTCCACAATTTGGATTTAATCTGTATGCGAGCAACAAACAATCTACAAGTACATATGCGAATAATACCGTTTACACAACAGAACAAAAGTTTGATGTAAAAGATGATGTAAAAAACTTTGACTTTGGTGTTAACTTCGGTTTGGGATATAATGTAACAGACAATATCAATGTTGGAGCGAGATATTATATGGGATTAACTAAAATAGGAGATAATAAAAACAATAACAATGTAGAAGTTGGAGATGTAAAAAATCATTCGTTTTCTATAGGAGTTGGATATTCGTTCTAATCGAGAATATTAAGCATAAACAAAAGGATTCTGAAAATTTTCAGAATCCTTTTTTGTGTTTTTATAAAATTTAGTATTAATCTTTCAACGCAATTTTTTTGATGGATTGTGTCAAAATTATTTTATTAATGATGAATAAAATGATCACGATGATTAATCCAAAACTGAACACTTCCCAAATGTGAGAAGTTTCTGTTGCCATAAATTTTCCGACTTTTTCTTTGATGATATTCAAAACAAAATAAACCAACGGAATCGAAATAAGATAACTGATTAACATAAAAATAATCGAAAATTTAAGATACGGACGAGCCAATTGATTGATGTTATATCCAATCAAAAATAAATCTTTCATTTTGTGTTTATTCTTTTCAATCATCAATTGAAAATTGATAATCATCAACCAAATCGCTGCAAAAACAATGATTAAACCAATAAATAAAACCAAGGAAAAAGCTAATTTTAAATAATACGTCAATTCATTATTTTTCAATTCATCTTTGTTGATATCATAATTTTGTTGCTCAAAATAAGTTGAAGCATTTTCATCTCCTTGAGATTTCGTTTCAACAACAATTCGCGAAGGTTCTGTATTTTTTTGAGGTGCATACGTATGATTTGCCCATTCCAAAAAGTTTTCGGGAACTAAAATCGTATTAATTTTTGTGGTAAAATCGACAATTCTTGCTTGATATACTTTCTGATTTTCTCCTTTTCCTAAAATCAATTGAAAAGGAATTTTAGTAAATAATCCTTCCGAAACTTGTGGTAAACCTTGACTTGTTGCAAAACCGAAATTGTACAAATTCAAATAACTTTTCGGAATAATAATCGGAATAAAATCTTGTCCTTCTTGCCATTTCCAATCTGACTCTTTTACATCAATGAAATCTTCTGGAACAGATTCGAAAAATAAATCAGTTGAAAAACCACGAATTCCAGCAACTCCACCAACTTGTAATTTTACAGGGAATTGACTGCTTTTAAATGTTCCGACTTTTGCAACAAAATTCTGTGATTTCAAATCATTAATTTCATCTTCACTAAAACTTGGTTTTTCACCAGTCAACGTTTGTAAAGACGATATTTTTTTGTTTAAGACCACATAATTTGCTTTCCAAACTGAACTATCTTCTCCAAAATTTTTGGCATAATCCAAATAAATTGTTCCAGCCAAAATCAAGATGAAAAATCCGATAATAGAGAAAAAACAAAAGGTTGTAATTCGCAAGAAACTTAGGTTTTTACGAACCAATTTTTCAATTAAATTTTTAGAGTTGAATGACATTTGCAAGGCGTTTATCGTGAATTTCGTGTAAGCTTGTAAAGATGATTCCAGCGTTATTTTTTGCAGCTTCTTTGGTAACTAAATCAATCAGAAGTTGTTGATTTATTTCATCTAAATGACTAAAAGGTTCGTCCAAAAGTAGAAAATCAAATGGTTGACAAAGTGCGCGAATCACAGCAATTCGTTGACGTTGACCATAAGAAAGATGAATCGCTTTTTGATGTAAATGACTTTTTAAACCAACTTTTTCAATCCATTCAATAATTTGATTTTCGGATTGATGTTGTGTTAATACATTTTTTAATTGGATATTTTCCATCAAAGTTAATTCTTCAAACAAATGCAAACCTTGAAAAACATACGCAATTTTTTCGCGTCTAATTTTTGTCCAATCATTCAAAGAATAATTCTTAATATTTTGTCCATCAAACAAAACTTCTCCGTCATAATCTTTTCTATCACCGTACAAAATATTAATCAACGTCGATTTTCCAACACCAGAATGTGCAACGATTTGATAAATATTTCCGCTTGAAAAAGTGTATGTATTTTTCCAAATTTCAGATTGTTCGAACCCAAATTCTTTCAAAGGATGCGGAACAAGTTGACTGATTTTAATTTCCATTTTGTTGTGCAGCTTGATTGAAAAATAGTGAATAAGCTTGGTCCAAAAGTAAGAAAATCACTTCCAAACTATTTTTATCCGTCTTTTTCATATGTATTTTTCCTGTTTTTGTGTATTCATTCGAAACGCGGTAATCGATGTGATCAAAATAAGATAAAACCGTTTGCATTTCTTTCGTGTTTCCGAACGGAATTTGTTGATAAATATAATTTTGAACTTCTTTTGGATATTGATCAAAATTTAGATTCACGTAACCAAACATTGGATTTGAAGCGTTTGTAGCGTATCCTGTTGTGACAAAATTTGAAGAACTTACCATTTTGTTCAAATATTGATTCATAATCGATTGATTATTTGTGATGTACATCAAATTGTTTTTGTATGTCATATAAATCTTCATATTTGTCGAAATTGGTAACATGTAATAAGGTCCAATTTTCTGAATATTTTCTTGATGAGATTTAATAAATTCGTTGAAGAAAAGATCGTTTTTCATTTTTCCTCCCAAAACAAATTGAGGATAAACAACTTGCTTGATAAAAGCTTCTTTCTTCCCAAAAAAGTCATTTGGATTAAATGCTTTTCCGATCTCAAAATCATATACACTAAACAAAGCTTCGCCTTCAAAACTTTGTTCTAATTTGTTCAAATCAATTTCATATTGTTCTAAAAAAGTAGTCAAGAAATTCTGATTTTCGAACACATAACGCGTGTTGGCAGGATAAATTCCAAGTCCAATGTTCATGTAACTTTGCGCAGGAAAATACTTGAAAAAATCAGTATTGATTTTTGATTTCCACATCGGATGTTTTTGTAATTTAACTTTTGTAATCGCATCTGGATGAAATTTCTGTGTAAAACTAATTCCGTCCGAAGTAAATGAAATAAAATTGACCCAAGAACTTTTTGTGAAATCAAGGTTTTTCTTTTCAGAACTTTCATGTTTCGAGAAGTTTTTCAAGAAATTTCCAGTGTACCAAATGTTGATATCCTGCGAGTTTTTAACAAAATCTCCAAAGCTGTTATTTTCTTTCGCAAGCGAATGTTTGTCGTTGATAATTTTCGCGAAATAATCTTGAATCGCTTTTTCTCCAACTCCAAATTCAGAAACAATCAATAAAAATTGAGATTTGTTCCAAGCTATAAACGGTTTATTGAATCCAGAAATTGTTGTAAAACCATCTTTCTTTTCAAACGAAATATCTTTTTTGTATAAACCTTTGTAAATGGTTGATAAATGTTTTTCAAATTGATCTTTGTCACGCATATTTGTAATCAACGCAACCATATTTTTTTCATTAATTTTTTGTCCAAAAATGTAAATAGGGCTGATAATATCTATGCCTGCTGAAGTCGGATTGTTTTTGATATCATTTAATAATTGATCAAAAGTTGGATCTTGATTTTTAAGTTCGCCTTCGGCTAATTGATAAATTTTATATTGTTCTAATTTCTGAAAATTACCTTTTTCTGCAATTGATTTTGGATTTATCAACGCAACAAAATCTACATCTGTAGGAATCAAAACCGTATAATCTTCGTTTTTGGAACAACTTGCAAAAAGCAAAATTAGAAATAGAATTGAGTAATATTTGAAGCCTTTTTTCATCGAAAAAATATCTTTAAAAATTGTTGTTAATTATTTGTTTAATCCTGAATTAAATCTGAAATCATCTGATTTTTATTCAAGAATTGTTAAATCTATAATATTGGTATAAATTTAAGCAATTATTAATATGATTTTCGTTTCTATAACAATAAAAATATGTAAAAATTTCTTATATTCGCACTCCTTGATTTAGAAGAAATAAGAAAGAATTCGATGGCAAAAAAGTTTAGAGAATATAAGCACTTAGACTTGGTACAAGTCTCAAAAGAAACGTTAGAAGAATGGAAACAAAATAATGTTTTCGAAAAAAGTATTTCTACGCGTGATGGAAATCCATCTTTTGTGTTCTATGAAGGTCCTCCTTCTGCAAACGGAAAGCCAGGGATTCACCACGTTTTAGCACGTTCTATCAAAGATATATTTTGTCGTTACCAAACTTTGAAAGGAAAACAAGTTTTCCGTAAAGCGGGTTGGGATACGCACGGTTTACCAGTAGAGTTGGGAACTGAGAAAGAATTAGGAATTACCAAAGAAGATATTGGAACTGAAATTTCAATTGAAGAATATAACGAAGCTTGTAAACGTACAGTAATGCGTTACACTGATTTGTGGAATGATTTGACTGAAAAAATGGGTTATTGGGTAGATATGGAAGATCCATATATCACGTATAAACCAAAATATATGGAGTCTGTTTGGTGGTTGTTGAAACAAATTTATAACAAAGATTTATTGTACAAAGGTTATACAATTCAACCATATTCTCCGAAAGCTGGTACAGGTTTATCTTCGCACGAGTTAAATCAACCAGGAACTTATCAAGATGTTACGGATACAACGATTGTTGCTCAATTTAAAGTAAAGAAAGATTCTACAGATTTATTCAATAATTTTGATGGAGATGTGTATTTCTTAGCTTGGACAACAACACCTTGGACGTTGCCATCAAATACAGCGTTAACAGTTGGTCCAAATATCGATTATGTTGTAGTTGAAACATTCAATCAATATACATTCGAACCAATTCGCGTAATTTTAGGAAAACCATTGGTTTCTAAACAATTCGGTAAACCATATTTCTTAGCAGAAACAGAAGAAGATTTCAAAGTTTATGCGGCAGGAAATAAGACAATTCCATACAGAATTGTAGGAGAATACAAAGGTGCTGATTTAGTTGGAACTCGTTATGAACAATTATTACCTTGGGCGTTGCCTTACGAAAATGCAGAGAATGCTTTCCAAGTAATTCCTGGAGATTTCGTAACAACAGAAGATGGTACAGGTATCGTACATACTGCGCCTACTTTTGGTGCGGATGATGCGCGTGTTGCAAAAGATGCTGGCGTTCCTCCAATGTTGGTATTAGATACGCATGGAAATGCTGTTCCTTTGGTCGATTTACAAGGTCGTTTTGTGACTGATTTACCAGAAGGTTACGGAGGTAAATATGTGAAAAATGAATATTACGATGATGGAACTGCTCCTGAAAAATCGGTTGATGTCGAAATCGCGATTTTATTGAAAGAGCAAAACAAAGCCTTCAAAGTAGAGAAATATAAACACAGTTATCCACATTGTTGGAGAACAGACAAACCGATTTTATACTATCCATTAGATTCTTGGTTCATCAAAGTGACGGATGTAAAAGACCGTATGGTTGAATTGAACAAAGAAATCAATTGGAAACCAAAAGCGACTGGTGAAGGACGTTTCGGAAATTGGTTAGAAAATGCGAACGACTGGAACTTATCTCGTTCTCGTTATTGGGGAATTCCATTGCCAATTTGGAGAACAGAAGAAGGTGACGAAGTAACTGTAATTGGTTCTGTTGAAGAATTAGTTGCTGAAATTGAAAAATCAATTGCGGCAGGCGTAATGACTTCTAATCATTTCCAAAATTTCGAAGTTGGAAATATGACAGAAGAAAACTATGATTTAATCGACTTACACAAAAATGTAGTAGATGAAATTACATTAGTTTCTGAATCAGGAAAACCAATGAAACGCGAAGCGGATTTGATTGACGTTTGGTTTGATTCTGGAGCAATGCCTTATGCGCAAGTTCACTATCCATTCGAAAATAAAGAATTGATTGATAATGGAACAATGTATCCAGCTGATTTTATTGCAGAAGGAGTCGATCAAACACGTGGTTGGTTCTATACATTGCATGCAATCGGAACATTAGTTTTTGATTCGAAAGCATATAAAAATGTAATGTCAAACGGATTGGTATTAGACAAAAATGGTCAAAAAATGTCAAAACGTTTGGGGAATGCTGTCGATCCATTCGATACATTGGCAACTTATGGTCCTGATGCAACACGTTGGTACATGATTGCAAATGCGCAACCTTGGGAAAACTTAAAATTTGATATTGCTGGAGTTGACGAAGTTCGTCGTAAATTCTTCGGAACATTATATAATACCTATTCATTCTTCGCATTATACGCGAATGTAGACGGATTTACATTTGAAGAAGAAGAAATTCCTGTAAATGAAAGAGCTGAATTAGATCAATGGATTATTTCTGAATTGAATACATTAACGAAAAAAGTTGATGCATTTTTAACAGATTATGAACCAACAAAAGCAGCTCGTGCAATTCAAGAATTTGTGATAGATAATTTATCAAACTGGCACGTTCGTCTATCAAGAAGACGTTTCTGGAGAGGTGATTATTCGAAAGATAAAATTGCAGCTTACCAAACATTGTACAAAGTTTTAGAAACGGTTTCAATTTTAGGTTCGCCAATCGCACCATTCTTCATGGATCGTTTGTACAAAGATTTGAACGCAGCTACAGGTAAAAATACAGCAGAATCTGTTCATTTAGCTGATTTCCCAGTTGTAGAGGAATCTTTAATTAAAGCAGAATTAGAAGAACAAACGCATTTAGCACAAACGGCGACAAGTATGATTTTATCACTTCGTAAATTGAGTGATAACAAAGTACGTCAACCATTACAAAAAGTAATGATTCCTGTATTGAATGATACGATGAAAGCTAATTTGGAAGCTGTATCAGAATTATTGAAACAAGAAGTTAACGTTAAAGAAATTCAACTTTTAACAAACGAAGAAGCATCAAGTCTTTTAGTGAAATCTATTAAACCTAATTTCAAGACTTTAGGTCCGAAATATGGAAAAGAAATGAAGGCTATTTCGGCTGCTACAGCAGAATTGACGAATGAAGAAATTGTTAAATTAGAGCAATCAGGTAAAATAGATTTGTTAATTGACAACAAAACATTAACTTTAGATTTAGAAGATTTTGAAATCGCTACAAAAGACATCCCAGGATGGACTGTAGCTTCTAATTCTACATTGACAGTAGCACTTGATTTACAATTGACTGAAGAGTTAATTAATGAAGGTGTTGCACGTGAATTGGTAAATAGAATTCAGAATCTACGTAAAGAAACCGGACTAGAAGTAACCGACAAAATTATACTTAACTTAAAAAATGATGAATCAATCGTAAATGCAGTCGAGCAAAACAAAGATTACATTTGTTCTGAGACATTAGCCGAAGATCTTGTTTTACAGGATCAAGTTGCAAATGGGGCAGAGGTTGAAATTAATGGATTGATGACGCAAATTGCGATTACAAAACTGTAAGCGTATGGCAACAACAGATGAAAAAGTAAGGTACTCTGATGCAGAGTTGGAAGAATTTAGAGCAATAATTCAAGACAAATTAGATCAAGCGATAAAAGATTACGAATTATTGAAAGAAGCTTACACGAACGATAGTAACAATGGTACTGACGATACGTCTCCAACGTTCAAGGCGTTTGAAGAAGGTTCTGAAACCATGTCGAAAGAACAAAATGCACAATTAGCAGCACGACAAGATAAATTTATCCGTGATTTGAAAAATGCATTGTTACGTATTTCGAACAAAACATACGGTATTTGCCGTGTAACAGGAAAATTAATTAATAAAGATCGTTTGAAATTAGTTCCGCATGCAACATTAAGCATCGAAGCTAAAAATATGCAACGTTAATCAAGTATTTTGAAAAAAGTAGTACTCATTACCATTTTGGTTTTAATCATTGACCAAATTTCAAAATTTTACGTAAAAACACACTTTTTTTTAGGTGAAGACGTAGATGTTTTGGGTTGGTTTAAAATAGCATTTGTAGAAAACCCTGGAATGGCATACGGTATGCATTTCGGAGGAGAAACAGGAAAAATAATTTTATCACTTCTACGAATTGCTTTAATCGGAATGATTATCTACTATATTAATGCATGGTCGAAAAAACTAAATAATAATTTCTTTATCATTCCGATTGCGCTTGTTTTGGCAGGCGCAATAGGGAATGTACTTGACGGAATTTTTTATGGCGTTATTTTCGATAAAGGAACTACTTACAATGAAATGTTTCAGGATTGGGTAGGATATCAAGGTGTCGCACAAGCAAACTTTGCTGGTTATTCTGGTTGGTTTACAGGCTGTGTCGTAGATATGCTTTATTTCCCAATTGTGGAGTTCGATTGGCCTTCTTGGATTCCAATTATAGGCGGGCAACATTATAAGTTCTTTCAGCCTGTATTTAATATCGCAGATTCGGCTATTTTTATTGGAGGACTTACTTTGTTCCTTTTCCGTAAAAAAGCCTTTACAACCGAAAATGGTGTAAGATTAAGATTTTAAAAAGATAATCCCTCAGTTCAAGCGCTGAGGGATTTTTTATTATATTTATTTGTATAAGTATTGATTTTTATGAATAGTTGGTTTAATCTTTTGACTGAAAATTGTGACATGAATGATTTAGCTAAATATGTTGCAATCTATCATGTCAAAAGCTGTTCTTATGACGAGAGTTTTATAGATAAAAGTATTTCTTTAGACGATATAATTTCAATCATTAATAAAGATTCTATTGATATTCAAAATGATATTTTAGAAGTATTCGTAGCAATAAAGCAAAATAATACGAATGATTTAATCGTAATATATAATCCTTTTGAACTATTCGAGAATTCCTATGTCTACAAAACAATCTTTAATATTAATGAAGAAATGAAAAATCAACTATTAATCAATTCAGAACAAGTTAAATGAAGGAAGTTTGTTATCGGAGTTTTTTATAGTTACAAAGAAGGTGGAGCGTAATATTCGTATTTATCATCTTTTGTAAAGATTAATTTAGAGTTAAGATCTTGTAACTGTATAATTTTTCCACTCTTTTTTATAATTTTAAACTTTGCAACTTCATTCGTTTTCCGATTTTTCAGTTCTAGAATATTATTTTTTATTTCAACGTCATAATTATTAGCCTGCATTAATATTGTTCTAGAGATAATATCACCATTTTTAATGGATACTACTTTTGATCTATATTCAGTTTCTTCTGGGTAACTATTTATTCTCATAAAAGCTGAGTAATCATTGACTTGTAAAACTATTTCATAAGGAGATTCAGCAGGTAATAACGTGTCTTTTTCTAGTTTCCAAATAAAGTATTCGTTGTTAAAAGTTGGCTCGTATAATTTAGCTTTTGGAGGAGCTGGTAAAGGTGGAACTTTCTTTATTTTAGGTGGTGGTAAAGTTGTTTTCTTTTTTTGTTGGGCGAAAGTGAAACATGAAAGTAAAAGAAATAATGGTAATACTAGTTTTGTAATTTTCATAAGAATTGATTTATATAAAATTACAAAAAATAATAAATAAAAAACTCCTTTCAATTTCTTGAAAGAAGTTCTGTTGTGGTCCCTACTGGATTCGAACCAGTGACCCCCTGCTTGTAAGGCAGGTGCTCTGAACCAACTGAGCTAAGAGACCTTATTTAGAATTTTATTTAAAAGACTTTCTAATGTCTTTATGTGGTCCCTACTGGATTCGAACCAGTGACCCCCTGCTTGTAAGGCAGGTGCTCTGAACCAACTGAGCTAAGAGACCTTATTTAGAATTTTATTTAAAAGACTTTCTATTGTCTTTATGTGGTCCCTACTGGATTCGAACCAGTGACCCCCTGCTTGTAAGGCAGGTGCTCTGAACCAACTGAGCTAAGAGACCTTATTTAGAATTTTATTTAAAAGACTTTCTATTGTCTTTTTGTGGTCCCTACTGGATTCGAACCAGTGACCCCCTGCTTGTAAGGCAGGTGCTCTGAACCAACTGAGCTAAGAGACCTTCGTAATTGGATTGCAAATATAGGGCTGTTTTTGAATAATCCAAATAGTTAAAATGAAAAAAATTAAATAAAATTTAATGTTAGGACTTAACTCTTTTCATTTCAAAGAAATAATTTTTTAGATTTTAAAAAGAAATATTCGTCTTTTTCTTTTTCTCTTCAATTTTAACCCCCTTAAACAGGTAAATAATCCCAATAAATGAGATCGAAATGGTGATGATAGAGAAAATAAATGCCGCGCTTGTTGCTAAAGTTTCATCAAAATTGAATCGATGTGCAGCGTACATAAATACAGCTTCTCTAATCCCAAATCCACTAAAAGAGATAATCGATAAGATTCCTGAAACTAAAAAGATCAATAAATAAATCCTGAAATTCTCTGGATGAATATTTAATCCTTCCAAAACAAAATATAACATACCGACTTGTATCAATTGTAATACAATCGAATAAATCATCGAGTTATAAAATGTGCGTTTATGAATAGGGAAAATCATTCCTAAAATAAATGGAACAGCTATAAAACCAACCAAAGAAAAGATTAATGAACCATATTGTACCCAAGGATAATCAGTAAGATTTGAGAAAAATATTAGAAAAATGATGATTAACAACATGGCACCAAGTCCAATAATTTTGTCAAGAAAAACCGCCTGCGAAATTTCTTTCAGACTGATTTTATAGTTTTTATTCAACACATAAACTTTGTATGCATCACCGCCAATTCCGCCTGGAACAAAGGTGTTGTAAAACATTCCTAAAAAATACAAACGTGCATTTGATTTGTATGATAAATCGAGGTTAATATCTCTGAAATAATAATCTAATCGGAAAACAGACAAGGCTTGCGAAAGAACATAAAGGATAACAGCAATAAAAATATACGCCCAATTCGCGTTTTTGTAATGACTGAAAATATCAAAAATATGTAGTTTAACAAAGAAGATATAATAGATTAACGCAATACTAATCGTTAATTTAATTCCTGTTATAATATATTTTTTAGTTTTTGGATTCAATTGAAATCTTTTGATAATTAACGCACAAATTTAGAGAATCTTCTAATAACCATTCAAAAAATTATTTATCTACCAATATTTGTCTGATATTATGTAGTTTTGCGATTAAATTAATCGAATCATGCAATCAAAAGTTATTGTAATTACAGGCTCTTCTTCGGGTGTAGGATTGACTTTGGCAAATTATTTTCACGATAAAGGACATCAAGTTTATGGTTTATCAAGAACGGCTAAAGGTCAAGAAAAATTTAAACATATTGCGACAGATGTTTCGGATAAAGAAAATGTAAAACGTAGTTTTCAGCAGATTTTTTCGGAAACTAACAATCAAATAGATGTGTTGATTAACAATGCAGGTATTGGAATGTTAGGAGCTGTGGAAGATGCTTCGAAAGCTGATATCGAGAAATTATTGGACGTTAATGTATACGGACCAATTTATACAATGCAAGAGGTTTTGCCTACAATGCGTGCGCAAAAAAACGGTTATATCCTAAATGTTTCGTCGATTGCGAGTAACAATGGTTTACCGTTTAGAGGTTATTATTCAGCTTCGAAAGCGATGATTGATCGTTTGGTTGAATCGGCTCGTTTAGAAAATCGCCATACAGGAGTAGAGATTGCAACATTGAATTTTGGAGATATCAAAACCAATATTGCAGAAGGTCGTGTGAAAACTTTTGTGTCAAAATTTTATCAAAAAAGATACGATGCAATGGTTGCCGATATCGATAACGAAGTGCAAGATGGTACACCAACAGAAGATTTGATTCCGATTATCGAAAATATTTTGGCTCAGAAGAATTTGAAACCACATTATTATATTGGAAAATCAATGCAAAAATTTTCTGTAACCTTGAAAAATATTTTACCTCAAAAAATGTTCGAAAATATTATTGCAAAATACTCAAAATTAGATTAATCCATGGAAGAAATTATTTGGCATTACAAATCTTTTGATGATTTAACATCGAAAGAGCTATATAAAATAGTGCAATTACGCAACGAAGTTTTTGTAATAGAGCAGGATTGTATTTATCAAGATTGTGATGATAAGGATTTGGTTTGTGGACATCTTTGGGCAACGATTGGTGATGAGGTTGCTGCATATTCTCGAATTGTTCCGAAAGGAACTTCATACGAAAACGAACCGTCTATTGGTCGTGTAATTTCGAATCAAAAGTTTCGTCGTTATGGATTAGGGAAACAATTGATGAGAAATTCGGTTCAAATCATCGAAAATCAATTTAAAACGTCTTCAATCCGAATTTCTGCCCAATCTTATTTGAAAGAGTTTTATTCATCGTTTGGTTTTGAGCAAGTTTCGGAAGAATATTTAGAAGACGATATCCCGCATATCGAAATGTTGAGAAAATGAAATTCTTAAAATACTTCTTTCTTACCTTATTCTCAGCTTTCATTGCATTGGTTTTGGTTGATGTTTATTATTCGAATCAACTCAAAAAGATGGCTTTGTTTAGCGGAGAAGTGCAAGAATGGAATCAAATAAGAGAAGGAAAAACGAATGTTGAATTGGCTATTTTTGGTTCTTCGAGAGCGTTTATTCAAATTAATCCGAATATTTTAGAACAAGATTTAAAACTGACAACGCATAATTTTGGATTAAACGGAAGTAAATTTAAAATGCAATTGTATCGTTTCAATTTGTATTTGAATCATAATCCAAAACCGAAAATAGTTGTTTGGAATTTAGATACTTTTTCGTTTTCACACATTGATGAAGTTTTTCAACCAAATCAATATGCGCCATTTATGTTGTGGAATTTTAAATTGTATGAGGCGTTAAAAGAATATAAAGATACAAAGTTGGTTGATTTTATTGTGCCGCTTTATCGTTACAGAGATCAAACGTATTGGAAAGATCAAATTGCAAGGGCGAAGAAAGAAAAACTGCATAAAGACGGACTTTTTCGTGATGATGGTTTCAAATCATATAACCGAAAATGGAATGTTGATTGGGGGAAAATGAAAAAGAAAAACTCTGATTTTGACTTTTCAGATTATGCTTTGTTAGAAGAATTAATTGCAAAATGTGAACAAGAAAATATTCAGTTAATTTTTACAATTGCACCCGAATTTTATAAAGGTCAAGATTATATGTTGAATAGGGAAGAAGTGATTAATCGTTATCAAACAACATTACAAAAGCATCATCTTCCGTTATTAGATTATTCGACTGATTCGATTAGTTTTGATCAAAAATATTTCTACAACACAACGCACATGAATTACGAAGGTGCGGATGCTTTTACAAAAGAATTAGCAAAAGATTTGAAAAAATATATAAAATAAAACGAACTTTAATAATGAAAAAAATACTATCCTTTTCTTTTCTTTTATTGACATTCGTAACGATGAATGCGCAATCTTTTCAACAAAATATAAAACGTGATTATATAGCCTATACTCAATTTGTTATAGAAAAAAAGTTTGATCAAGCTCTGGAATATACAGATCCAAGAATTTTTGAATTTTATTCAAGGGAACAGTTTAAATCTGCAATGGAAGCTATTTTTGCAACAGAAGGTTTAGAGTTGAAGCTGACTTTACCAAATTCGTTTAAAATTGGTGAGATTAAAAATATAGATAAGATTGATTATGTAAAAATGAATGTAGTTTCTTTTTATGAAATGAAGATAGCTGAAATAGATTTTGATAATGCAGATGAAGAGACTGTTAAATATGTTTTAACTGCGTTAGAAGAAGAATATGGTGATGGAAATGTTGTTTTTGATAAAGAAACTCAATTTTTTAAAGTAACAGATAATTCAGAAGTTATTGGAAGCTCTATAGATAATAAAATGACATGGAAATTTCTTGTAATTGATCCTAATTTGAAATCAATTTTAGGGAAAATAGTTCCAAAAGAAGTCTTAAATTAATAAAAATGCCTTACAAAGCTAGCTTTGTAAGGCATTTTTATTATGAAATATATTATCTAAATTACTTCAACTTCTTTTTCTTTTTTCTGTGTTAAATAAACGCCTGATAAAATCATTCCGAATCCAAATAAATGGATCCATGAGATTTTTTCTCCAACTAAAAATCCCCAAAAAACAGAAACTACAGGCATTAAATAAGTCACCATTGAGGCAAACATCGAACCTGTAGATTGTATCAATCGGTAGAATAGTATCATCGCTAAAGCAGTTCCTAAAAGTCCTAAAATAGCAACAAAACCTAAACTTTTTAATTGTTGTTCTGTTCCTTCGAATACATCAAAAAATCCTGAAATAATTAAAATGAAAATTGAAGGTAATAACCAAATTGTGAATAGAGCCGAGGATAATTGAAATGATGGAACGTCGTTTAAATAGCGTGTTAAGATTAAACTATTCATTCCATAAAGCGCGGTTGCTAATACAATTAATAAACAATGTAAAAGACTATTTTCGCCAGAAAAACCATCGCCACCAATTAATAAAACAGCTCCAATAAATCCGATTATTGCTCCCAAAACTTGATTTTTAGTTCCTTTGATATTGAAAAATAAAGCACCAAAAAGTAAAATAAATAATGGAACTAAAGAATCTAAAATTCCAGCCATTGAACTCGAAACGTGTGTTTGCGCCATTGGAAATAAAAACATTGGAATGAAATTTCCGCAGAAACCAGCCAATGCGACATATTTTAATTTATTTTTCGGAATTTTAAATAGACTTGGAATTCCCCAAATTGCCAAAATTCCTCCTGCAATTGTTAGTCTTAATGCTCCAACTTGATATGGCGTGTACGCGACCAATCCTTGCTTGATGAGAATAAACGAGCTTCCCCAAGTTAGCGCCAAAACGCCAAGGATGATCCAATGTTTTAGTTCGATTTTCATTTTCTAAGTTTGCGCAAAGATGCACATTTCAGATGATTTTATTGAGCTGTTATTTACAAAAACAATCTGTTGTATGGTCATTTACCATTCCGACCGCCTGCATATGCGCATAAATAGTGGTTGAACCAAAGAATTTGAAGCCACGTTTTTTCAAATCTTTTGCAATTTGATCTGAAATTTCTGTTGTTGCAGGAACTTCTTTTATCGAATTCCAATTGTTGATAATTGGTTTTCCATCAACGTATTTCCAGATAAAATCTGAAAAAGAACCAAATTCTTTCTGAATTTCTATAAATAATTTTGCATTATTAATTGCTGACGAAATTTTTCCTCGATGACGAATAATTCCTTCATTTTGGACCAATTCATCAATTTTAGCTTCATCAAATTTGGCTACTTTCTCTACATCAAAATCAGCAAAAGCGTTTCTGAAATTTTCTCGCTTTTTAAGAATTGTAAACCAACTTAATCCAGCTTGAAAAGATTCGAGAATCAAAAATTCGAATAAAATTTTATCATCTTTTACAGGTTTTCCCCATTCATTATCGTGATAATCGATATAATCTTGGTCTTTGTTTACCCAAGCGCAACGTGTTTTTTTCATGGTTTTTTATTGTAAATTCTAAATATTTTTATAAGCCTCTTCAACCGAATAAACGGGTAATTGACACGTATAATTTTCGCAAATATGAATGGAAGTTTTATTTTCGATGAATCGATTTTGAGTGATTTCTAAATTCTCTGTTTTTGAAGCAACAAAAATTGCATTCGGAACATAACATTGTTGAATTTGCTTCGAGAATTCTAATGCATTTTCACCAACAATTACAATTTCTTTGAACGGATAAGCGAAATTTAGATACAACTGAATCCAATTTGCAAAACCAGTTGGATAATCGTGAATTTTTTCTTCGATATTGTTTAACATTTGTTTCGCTTGTTCAATGTATTTTTCGTGATTGAGAATTTTTCCTAATTTAAATAAATTATTTGCCATTACCGAATTTGAAGATGAAATAACATTGTCATAAATTTCAAATGTTTCATTAACCAAAGGCGTGTCGTAATGCGATTTGTACGCAAACATTTTATTTTTGTGATTATAAAATTGATTAAAAACTTCTTCTGTTAAGGTTTGAGCAGTTTCTAAATAATGCATTTCCGAAGTGACTTCATAAAGCTTAATTAATGCTTCAATTATTAACGCATAATCATCCAAAAAACCTGGAATTGTTGTTTGATTATCTTTATAATTTCGGAACAAAATTTCACCATTCCATTGATTTTCTAAAATAAAATTGATTGCATTTTTTGCTAAATCAAGATATTCATCATTTTCAAAAGTGATGTATGCGTCACACAAACCTTTTATGCTTAGCGCATTCCAAGAAGTTAAAATTTTTTCGTCACGATGAGGTTTTATGCGCTTTTCACGAATTGGATTAAGGATTTTTTTCCATTCATTAACTTTGGTTTGAAGTTCTGTTGTTGAAATATTATTTTTCGATGCAAAATCTTCGTCGTCTGTTAATCGCATTAAAATATTATTACCATGTTCCCATTCACCAAATTCATCAACATTATAATATTTTTGAAATAAGTCAAAATCATCTTTCAAAATTGTTTTCAATTCATCCGATTTCCAAACATAATATTTTCCTTCTTCACCTTCAGAATCGGCATCAATAGCAGAATAAAAAACATTTTCAGGCGAAAGCATTTCATCTTTCAACCAATTAATCGTTTCTTCGACAACTGTTTTATATTCTTCTTCTCCAAAAACTTTACATGCATTTGAGTAAAGCGAAAGTAATTGCCCATTATCATATAGCATTTTTTCGAAATGAGGAACTTTCCAATACGGATCAACAGAATAGCGTGAAAAACCGCCTTTTAGTTGATCGCAAATTCCGCCAAAAGCCATTCTGTCCAATGTAATTTTGGTCTGAATCAAACAATGTTCGTTGTTAGTTTGAATTCCATATCGCAAAATAGTTTCCCAAGCATTTGGTAACATAAATTTTGGTGCACGATTAAAACCTCCCCATTCATCATCAAATTGTTGTTGCCAAAATTCGAAAGTTTCATCTATTTTATCTGTTGAAAAAGTTGAAGAAGATTTCAGTTCAATTGTTTCCATTTTATTTAAACCATCTGCAATAGAGTTGACATATTCCATTGTTTTAGCTTGATTGTGATGATATAAATGATTAATGTTTTCTAACAATTCAATCCATTGAACTTTCGGAAAATAAGTTCCGCCATAAAAAGGGCGACCATCAGGCAAAGCAAAAACATTGAGTGGCCAACCGCCAGATTGATGAATTAATTGTGAGACATTCATATACAAAGCATCTAAATCAGGACGTTCTTCGCGATCAATTTTAATGCAAACAAAATTCTCATTCATCACTTTTGCGACTTCATCGTCTTCAAAAGATTGATGTTCCATCACATGACACCAGTGACAAGCAGAATATCCAATTGAAATAAGCAAAGGTTTGTTGACTTTTTTTGCATGATTCAAAACTTCGTCACTCCAACTTTGCCACCAAACAGGATTGTTTTCGTGTTGTTTCAAATATGGACTTGTCGCTGATTTTAGATTATTTTGTTGAAAATTCATGATTCTTGTTTAGAAATTTAAAGTTCGTACAATTTTTGTGGATGAAAAATTATATTTTCGACAAAAATTAAAACACATGAACATTTACGAATACATTTCTATTGGCGCATACATGGCTCTGATGATTGGAATCGGGATTTATTCCTACCGAAAATCAACAAGTAATTCCGAAGATTTTTTGATTGGAGGAAGGAAGATGGGAGCGGCTGTAACGGCGCTTTCTGCTGGTGCTGCTGATATGAGTGGTTGGTTGTTAATGGGTGTTCCTGGAGCAATGTATTTTACAGGTTTGTCGAGTGCTTGGATTGCAATTGGATTGACAACAGGATGTTTTTTGAACTATATTTTTGTCGCACCGCGATTACGAATTTATACAGAAATTGCTCAAAATTCGATTACTTTACCAGTATTTTTTGAAAATCGTTTCAAAGATAAATCTCGATTATTAAGAATTGTTTCATCGATATTAATCTTAGTATTTTTTACATTATACACTTCTGCTGGAATGGTTTCTGGAGGGAAATTATTTGAATCTGCTTTTGGATTAGATTATATGACTGGACTTTGGATGACAAGTTTTGTGGTTGTATTGTATACTTTCTTAGGAGGTTTTTTGGCAGTTAGTTTAACAGATTTCGTGCAAGGAACGATTATGGTTTTGGCTTTGGTTATTGTTCCTATTGTGGCGATTTCTGAAATTGGTGGAGTAGGAGAAACATTTTCGTTGATTAATGATAAAGGCGATAAATATTTGGATTTATTTAAAGGTACAACAACTATTAGTATTTTATCCTTGATGGCTTGGGGATTGGGATATTGTGGACAACCGCATATTTTGGTTCGTTTTATGGCAATTGGAAATCCGAAAGATTTAGCGAAAGCAAGAAATATTGGGATTACTTGGATGATTTTTACAGTTGGTGGAGCACTTTTAGTTGGATTGGTTGGAATTGCATATATGATGAAATTTGATCAAACAACAATGTTGAAATTTGATGGTTCTAAAACAGAAGCAGAAACAATTTTTATTTATTTTTCGCGTGTTTTATTTCATCCATTAGTTGGAGGATTCTTATTATCAGCAATTTTAGCAGCTGTAATGAGTACAATTTCTTCACAATTATTAGTAACATCAAGTTCGTTAACAGAAGATATTTATAAAGCATTTTTGAACAAAAAAGCAACATCGAAACAGTTATTAACAGCAAGCCGTTTATCGGTTTTAATTGTAGCAGTTATCGCAGTTTTATTATCCTTAACACCAAAAGATTCTATTCTAAATTTAGTTGGAAACGCTTGGGCAGGATTTGGATCAGCATTTGGACCAGTGATTGTTTTTTCACTTTTTTGGAAAAAAACTTCTTGGCAAGGTGCATTAGCAGGAATGTTGACAGGTGGAATTGTGGTGTTAACTTGGGTTTATACCAATCATGATTACAAAGATTGGTACGAAATGATTCCAGGGTTTATTTCTTCAGTTATTGCAATTTATGTGGTTTCATTATTAACTCAAAAACCGAATCAAGAGATTGATAAAGAATTTGAGGAAATGAAAGCTGTTTTGAAAGAAAATTAATGCATCCAAAAGAAATAGAAAATATATTAAAGCTAAATCCTTTTGATCGTTATCAATATTTTATTCGAAAAATTGCTGACTGGGAAATTGCTTATACATTGATTTTTCCTGATGGAAATTACGCTATTTCTAAAATTGATGATAAAAAACTATTTCCAATTTGGTCTGCGAAAGAATTTGCTGAATTATCTAAAACAGATGGTTGGGAAAGTTGTAATATTATTGAATTAACTTTTGATGATTTTGAAGAAACTCTTTTCGATTATATTGATGAAAATAATTTATTGCTAAATGTTTTTCCTACAGATAAAACAGGTTTTGTCGTCAGTTTAGAAGAATTCGCTAAAGATTTAAAAGATGAATTAGAACAATATCAATAAAATATAAATAAAAAAGGTAGACAAATGTCTACCTTTTTTATTGCTGAAAATTATCAATTTATTATTCAAAAGTTAAAACTTAAAACATCAACAATTGTTGATAAGTTTCACTTGTAGAGAATAAGGTCAAAAGAGAGATTTGTTTGTATATTTGTAAAGTTTGATTAAAAAATTAGTCAAAATTAAATCAATTTATACGAAAAGATGAACGATATTATTCAATTACTGCCAGATCATGTAGCCAATCAAATTGCCGCAGGAGAAGTTGTACAACGACCAGCTTCTGTGATAAAAGAATTGATTGAAAATGCGGTGGATTCTGGCGCAACTTCTATTCAGGTGATTGTAAAAGATGCTGGAAGAAGCTTGATTCAAGTGATTGATAATGGTTCGGGAATGAGTGTTACAGATGTCCGAATGGCTTTTGAACGTCACGCGACTTCAAAAATCAGAAAGACAGAGGATATTTATAATATTCATACAAAAGGTTTTCGTGGAGAGGCTTTGGCATCGATTGCTGCGGTTGCGCAAGTAGAAACGAAAACGCGTCGAGAAGATGATGAGGTTGGTTCTCAATTGGTGATAGAAGGCGGAGAAGTTCGCAACCAAGATCCTGTTGTTTGTCCAGTCGGAACGTCTATTTCGGTAAAAAATCTTTTCTATAATGTGCCTGCTCGTCGTAATTTCTTAAAATCAAATCAAGTTGAATTTCGTCATATTCAAGATGAGTTTCAACGTGTTTCGATGGCGCACGAAAATATTAGTTTCTTTTTACATCATAATGATGCAGAGGTTTATCATCTGAAAGCTGGAAATTTGAAGCAACGAATTGCTCAAATTTTTGGAAAGAAATTAAGTTCGCAAATTATTTCGGTTGAAGAAGATACAGAAATTGTAAAAGTAAAAGGTTTTGTTGGAAAACCAGATGCAGCAAAAAAATCTCGTGGCGAACAATTTTTCTTTGTGAATAATCGCTTTATTCGTAGTGGATATTTGCATAATGCAATCGTAGACGCTTTCGAGAGTTTGTTGCCAACAGGATATAGTCCTTCTTACTTTTTGTATCTAGAAATTGATCCTTCAAAAATTGATATAAACATTCATCCAACCAAAACAGAAATCAAATTTGAGGATGAAGCGTTGATTTTCACGATTCTTAGAGCGGCTGTAAAACACGCTTTGGGACAATTTAATGTAATTCCTTCGTTAGATTTTGAACAAGATCCAAACTGGGCTTTTATTCCGTCAGCGACAGAAGATACAGAAATTAAAATGCCGGAAATTACGGTAGATTCAAGTTTCAATCCTTTTGAGCATCAACAAACAAGAGCGCCGAAACCGTCTGATATTCGTGCGAATATGGATTTTTATAAAGATGCTGTTGAGTTAGAAATTGAAAATAATCATGCACATCAATTATTTGAATCTGAAGTTCAAGATAGTTTTGAAGTTATTCAATGGATGAATCAATATTTGGTAGTTGAGTATCGTGGCGAATTGTTAATTATTGATCAGCATCGCGCGCATCAAAAAATATTATTCGAAAAATTTATACATTCAAATAATGGAAGTGCTTTGGTGCAACAAATGCTTTTCCCAATAGAATTAGAACTTTCTCCGAATGATCGTCAAAAATTAATTAACGTAGAGCATCAATTGCTAAGTTTTGGTTTTGATATTTCGTTAGATGAAGAAATAATTCAGATAAATGCAATTCCTGTAGATGTACAACAAGAAGATGTTGTCTCTATCTTTATGGATTTTATAGAAGAATTAGAATATCAAGAATCAATTGAATTAGAAAATACGTTTGCAAAAATTTTAGCAAAAAATGCAGCTGTTAAGAAAGGAATTTCGTTAAAATCTGAGCAAATGCAAACTTTGGTAGAAGAATTGCTAAGGTTACCAAATCCAAATTATACGCCGTATGGACGTTCAATTTTTGTGCAGATGAATACGGCTGATATCAAAAAAACATTACAATAAACGAATGAGACAATCTATACCACCGATTACAAAGAATTTACTTATTATAAACGGTTTGTTCTTTCTAGCGACTTTTGTTTTTAGCACAAAAGGAATCGATTTGAGAGTGATTTTAGGTGCTTTTTATCCAGAATCTCCCAACTTCAAATTTTGGCAAATTTTGACGCATATGTTTATGCATGCCGATTTTTCACATATTTTGTTTAACATGTTTGCATTGTGGATGTTTGGTTCTGTGGTTGAACAAACTTTTGGACCAAAAAAATTCTTGACGCTTTATTTGTTAGCTGGTTTAGGAGGTTTTATATTGTTTAATGCAGTTAATTACTTTCAAATAGAGCAGTTAAAAGATGCTGTTCAAACGCAAGGAATAGGTTTTAGTCAAATTTATGAAGCTGCAAAATTAAATATGCAAGGTGGATATCATACGAATTCAATTATTCAAAATAACCAAGCTGCGTCAGAACTTTTGACAAATTATGTAACACCAATGGTTGGTGCTTCTGGTGCTATTTATGGTTTGTTATTGGCTTTCGCGGTTTTATATCCAGACGAAAAATTAATGTTAATCTTTTTCCCAGTTCCTGTAAAAGCAAAATATTTTATTCCAATTATGGTATTAATTGAGTTTTATATGGGATATCAAAACATTGGAAATGTAGCTCACTTTGCACATTTAGGAGGTGGATTGATTGGCTTCTTGTTAACAAGACATTGGAAAAAGAATTTATATAGATGGAATTAAGAAATGGCAAATAATATCTTAGACGATTTAAAATTAAAATATTCATCAGGAAATAGCGCAACAAAATTAATTTACGTTAACGTTGTGGTGTTTTTTACATTGTTAATTGTTGATTTTGTTCTTCGAACGGTAGCAAATTCTACGATTACAACAACTGGTTTGTTTGCGTTGTCATCTTTCAATGATTTAATTGTGAGACCTTGGCAAATCCTAACATATTCTTGGTTACATGGCAATCTTTTTCATTTGATAATGAATATGGTTTTGTTGTATTTTGTTGGACAAATGTTTTTGCAACAATTTCAAAACCGAAATTTAGTTACATTCTATATTTTTGGAGGGATCGCTGGCGGAATTTTCTTTTTATTGTTTCAGAACGTTTTCAATTATTCACATTTATTAGTTGGTGCTTCGGCAGCGGTTTACGCAGTTTTTTTTGCTATGATTTCGTATAATCCGAAAATGCCTGTTCGTTTGTTGTTGATTCCTACTTCATTTCCATTATTGTATGTTGGTTATGTATTTATCGCTTTTGATGTGTATAATATTATAGCTAATCAAAACGCGGGTGGTAGTATTTCACATTTGGGAGGTGCTATTTTTGGTTATCTTTATATGAAACAATTTGAGAGAGGAAATGATTTTTTAGGCAATTTTATTTTCAAAATAGAGGAGTTATTTAAGAAAAAAGAGAAATCAACTTTCAAAACATATAAAAATATTTCTTCAACTTCTTCGCGATCAAATGTTCCGAAAGATGATTACGATTTTAATCATCAAAAAGTTGAAAAACAAAAGAAAATTGATGTAATTTTAGATAAGATTTCTCGTTCAGGTTACGAGAGTTTGTCCAAAGAAGAAAAAGACTTTCTGTTTAGAGAAGGTAGGTAAAATGAGTATAATCAGTAAGTTTAAACTAAATTATTTCAATCGTTTAGTACTAACAATTAATATCGTTTTTTTGTTAGTGGCTTATTGTGTCTATTTAAATAAAATTTTTACGCCTACAGAAATTCCATATTTTAACTTTATTTCGATTGGTTTTCCAATATTATTTGCATTTGGAGCAATGTTTTTACTGTATTGGTTACTGTTTAGCTGGCGACACTTTTTGTTAATTTTAGTTCTTTCAGCCGGATTATTTTACCCAATTTATCTTTCATATCCAATTGTACAATTCAATAAAGTTAAAGATAAAAAAGCTGATTTATCTGTATTGACATATAATGTACATGGTTTTAAAGAAGAAGGAACAAAAGAACTTTTGATTAAGAATAAGGCAGATATTATGCTGCTTCAAGAAGCGTATGAAGGTCAACAGAAAAGTCTAAAAAATAAAGAATTCAAAAATTACTATTCAGAATTTTATGGTTTATTGACAATTTATAGTAAATATCCTATTATTCAAACCAAAAAAATAACGCCTGATGATAATGATGAATTGAATGGTCTTGCCGCATATGCAGATATCGATTTAGGGAATGATACGATTCGTGTAATTAATGTTTATCTTGAACCAATGTACATTGATAAAGCGATGGTAAAAGAAATTATTCAATCCGATGATTCGAGAACTGCCGAAATTTCGAGTCGAAAAGTTGAGTTAAAATTGGTGCAAGGAATGCAAAAACATCAAAAACAGTTAGAAGCGATTATTCCATATATCACATCTTCACGTTATCCAGTTATTTTGGGAACGGATCTTAATTCGACTCCAGTTTCGTACGAATATGAGAAGTTAAAAAAATATCTTCACGATTCTTATATAGAAGTTGGAAAAGGAAATGCGACAACTTTTCATGGATTTAAATTTCCAATTAGAATTGATTATTTATTTCATTCTAAATTATTTAAACCTATTGAGGCACATGTTATTCGAAAAAAATTCTCGGATCATTATCCAGTAGCTGTAAAATATAAAATTTCAGAATAAATTTTTTCTATATTTATTCAATAATCAATCAAAATGAACCAGAAAGAAAGCTTTATTCAAGAGATACAAAGTCGTTATTCTTTTAAAAACGATAAAATAATTTTAGGCAAAGCCAAATTAGATGGCGAAATTGTAGAAGAAGTTGAAATTTCAGTAGCATTAAAAACAATGAATCGTCACGGATTGATTGGTGGAGCAACTGGAACAGGGAAAACAAAATCTTTGCAGATTATCGCCGAGCAACTTTCTCTGAAAGGTGTTCCAACTTTGTTGATGGATATCAAAGGAGACTTATCTGGAATTGGAGCTGCTGCAAATTCGGAAGATAAAAATGCGCAAGAAAGAATGGAGGCGCTTAATTTACCTTTTGATCCGCAAGCTTCTCCTGTCGAGTTTTTGTCTATTTCTGATGAACCAGGTGCAAAACTTCGTGCAACTGTAAGTGATTTTGGTCCAATTTTATTCAGTAAAATTTTGGAACTGAATGAAACACAAGAAAGTATTATTTCAATTATATTCAAATATTGTCAAGATCGTAATTTACCTTTGATTGATTTGGAGGATATTCGACGTGTTTTGCAATATGTGACAGATTCTGATGAAGGAAAATCTGAATTAAATTCGAATTATGGAACAATTGCGCCAGCTTCTTTGGGAGCTATTTTGCGCAAAATTGTTGCATTAGAACAGCAAGGTGCAACAAAGTTTTTTGGAGAACCAAGTTTTGATGTTCAGGATTTATTGAAAACGAAAGACGGAAAAGGAATTGTAAATATTATTCGTTTGATTGATATTCAAAATCAACCTAATTTATTTTCAACTTTTATGTTGAGTTTATTGAATAAAATTTATTCTCAATTCCCTGAATCTGGAGATTCTGATAAACCGAAATTGGTGATTTTTATTGATGAAGCACATTTGATTTTTAAGGAAGCTACGAAAGCTTTGTTGAATCAAATTGAAACAATGGTAAAATTAATTCGATCAAAAGGTGTGGGATTATATTTTGTAACGCAAGTTCCTGGAGATGTTCCTGATGCAGTTTTGAGTCAATTAGGTCTTAAAGTTCAACATGCGTTAAGAGGTTTTACTGCGAAAGATCGAAAAGAAATAACAAAAGCAATTGAGAATTATCCGACAACTACCTATTATAAAGCAAGTGAAGTAATCACTCAATTAGGGATTGGAGAGGCTTTTGTGACTGCTTTAGACGAAAAAGGTATTCCAACTCCTTTGGCTTATACATATATGCGAGCGCCAAATTCGAGAATGGATATCTTGACTTCAAATGAAATCGATACGATTACCTCAAACTCAGATTTAGTGACAAAATATGCGACAGATATTGATCGTGAATCTGCAAATGAAATTTTATCACAAAAATTAGAACAACAAAAAAATATAGAGAAACCTGTTCCAAAAGCAACTTCAACAAGAAGTATTCCTAAAGAAAAAAATTGGACAGATAATCCTGTTGTGCGTGATGTAAGTCGTACTGCAACTCGAAAATTGATGGATTTTGGAATGAAAATGTTAACTAATTTTTTAAAAGGAAAAAAATAAGCACGTGTACGCGATTTTAGATATAGAAGCGACTGGCGGAAAAGTGGGGGAAGAGTCAATCATAGAGATTGCGGTGTATAAATATGATGGAAAAGAAATTGTCGATCAGTTTATATCATTAGTTAATCCCGAAAAAAAGATTGATCAATATGTACAAAGGTTAACGCATATTTCAGATAAAATGGTGTTGACAGCGCCTAAATTTCATGAAATAGCAAAACGTATTGTTGAGATTACAGATGATTGTATTTTAGTTGGACATAATGTAATGTTTGATTATAGAATGCTAAAACAAGAATTCGATCGTTTGGGTTATAATTACGAAAAAGAATGGATTGATACGTTCGAATATAGCGAAAAATTGATTCCAGGATTACCTTCATATTCTTTGGGAAAATTATGCGAATCGCTTGGAATTGTAGTGACAGATAGACATAGAGCTTCTGGAGATGCAAGAGCGACAATTTCTTTGTTCAAATTATTGTTAGATAAAGATTCGGAGAAAATAATTACGAAGAAAACAGGTTTAAAACAACCTAAAAAAGCACATTCGAAATATCAAAAACTGCTTGAAGGTTTACCTAATTCTATAGGAGTTTATTATTTATACAATAGTCGAAAACAACTTATTTATATTAGTCGAAGCAATAATATTGCGAGATCTATTAATCAAATTTTCACATCAAAGACTTTAAAAGCAAATAAGCTAAAGCGTTATACACGTTCTATAAAATTTGAAGAAACTGGAAGTGGTTTTCTTGCTGCAATTAAGGAGAATAACGAGGTTTTGAATAATCAACCAATGTATAATGTAAAGTTGATTGAGAATAAAGTTTATCCTTTTGGATTATATTATTTGGAATCTAAACGTGGTTATTCGAGATTAGAAATAGGGAAAGTTAGAAAAGTACAACCTGTTTTGAAATTTAAAACTAAGGAACGTGCAAAAGAGGTTTTAGAGAAAATTGTGAATGATTATAACCTTTGTCAACAAGTAAATGTTGGAATAAAATCGGATGATTCGTGTTTTCAATATAAAGTGAACAAATGCAATGGAGCTTGTATTAAAGAGGAATCTAAGGAAGTTTACAATGAGAGAATTCAAAATTTTATTAAAACAACTGAATATCCTTCAGAAACTTTTTTAATCATTGATAAAGGACGAAAAGGAATTGAAAAATCGTTTTATTTAGTTGAGAATGGAGAGTTCAAAGGATATGGTTATTATGAATATCATCATCAAATAAAAACGTTAGAGAAGATTCATAATATCTTAATTCCGATTCAAGAAACAGAGGAAATAAAAAATATGCTCAAATATTTTTTATATAAAGTTTCTTCTAATCCTAATCAAATTGTTATTATTGAATAATTAATTCGAATAATATTTAGCCAACGAACGAATAAAAATATTAAACAATAAAAAAGCTCAGTTAATTTTAACTGAGCTTTTTTGTATGATTAAATTTAGACTATTTAATTTCTTTGAAAATTACACGTCTGTTTTCTAAGTTTTTCCAAGCAGGACAGTTTGTAACAGGATTACATTCTGGCCATTTCAAATCAGATTTACCTTTTCCTACAGACGACAATTTAGTTGTGTCAACACCTTTGTTAGCTAAGTAACGAACAACAGAAGCAGCACGTCTTTCAGATAATTTTTGGTTATAATCAACACCACCAGCAGCATCTGTATGACCTTCTACTACGAATTTGAAATCTGGATTTGCTAACAATACCTCAGAAGCATGATTTAATTTTTCATAAGATTGCTCTCTGATACGATCAGAGTTGTAATCGAATTCGATACCCTCTAAGTATGCATTAATTGTTGTTGCAACATCTTCACCAGAAATTCTGATTACTTTCTCAGGACAACCACCGTTTGTAGGAGGTCCAGGAATTGTAGGACATTTATCTTCACTATCTGGAATACCATCTCCATCAGAATCTAAAGAACATCCTGATCCGTCTACGCGAATACCTTCTGGAGTTCCAAGACATTTATCCCATTGGTCACAAACACCGTCACGGTCTTCGTCAATACATTCGAATGGAGTTTGTTCTACAGGAGCTTTGTAAGCTAAAGGAGATACCCATTGTAATGCATCTTTGTGTTTACCAATTTTATAGTGTAATCCCAAAGAGAATGTTATCATATTGTCATCACGACCTTCTTCAGTATCAGCGGCAGTCATACCACCTGAGTTGTGATAAGGCATTGGTTTTCCTGATCCATCAAATTCTTCATCACCAGACATATAGTACATTCCACGTAACTCTAAATCAAATTTGTCATTCAATTTGTAACGTAAACCAGCACCAACTTGAGAATAAATAGATTTATCAGAGATATCTTGATCAGTTATTAATGTAAAGTTAGGATCTCCTTGAGGAGCATAATTATTTCTATAAGCTTTATAGCCATGTATTCCTACTCCAGCATATAAATGCATAGCCCATTTAAATTCAGTTCTGTTATCAACTCTTCTTAGTAAATTTGAAGCATTTAAATCAGCTAAAACTCCAATTGCTTGGTATTTAGTTTTACCATACGCATATCCATGATATCCACTTAAAGCAGAATCATCAATATTACCTTTTTGTCTAGTTTTACCAAATTCATATTGTAAACTAAGACCAAAAGCATGAGAGATTTGTTTATTAACTTGTAATTGAACATCATATCCTGGAGTGAAATATTTTCCCATCCAAGAGACTAAGTCAGTATTTTGTAATGCATTCAATCCACCAAAAGCAGAAACAGACCAATCGTTGAATTCTTTTTTACTATTGTTGAATGGTTTTTCATCGTACTTGGTCTGCGCACTAGCACATACCGCAGCACCTAAGATTAATAAAGATAAAAGTTTTTTCATAGGTTAGAATTATTTTTATAACTAATATAAAGCATATCTTAATATAATTTTACAAAACTAATGAATTAATAGTTAATATCTTAATAAAAAGATAAACTTTTGATAAATTCTCTTGAGTAAATTTGAGGATGAGGAATTTTCAAATAATTGCAATTAACTAAAACTTTATTATAGAATAATATATCAATATCTATTAAACGATCAACGTAACTCTCATTTTCTTTGGGTTTAAAATAGATTCTTCCCATTTTTTGTTCAATATTTTTAATTTTTTTCAAAACCTCAAATGGAGAATAACTTGTATTAATTTCTATTTTCTGATTTAAGAATAAATGATCCGTTGTAAATCCTTCAGCCTTATTTTCAAGAATATTAGATTCTTTTTTTATATTACCTACCTCTTTGTTTATAAGGTTTTTAGCTATTTCTAAATTATTTTTTTTGTCACCTAAGTTTGTACCAAGTAACAAAATGACTATATTTTGCGACATATAGAGCAAAAGTAATAATAAATTAAAAATGAAAAACTTTTTCGGGAGAGTATTCTCAACAATCATAGGAAATCTATTAACGATTAGTGTATTTGTCATACTACTTTTCGTGTTGATATTTGTTTCAGCATTATCTGCTCCAACAAAAAGTGTGAAAGATGGTTCTGTTTTAGAAATTTCGTTGGAAGATCCAATTATGGAAAGTGATATGGATCGTTCCGTTTCTATTTTTGATATGTCAGAAAGTCCAAATGTTTTTTTACAAGATATTATTCATTCAATTGAAGAAGCGAAGAATGATGATAAAATAAAAGGAATTAGTCTGAAATTGGATAAATTTTCTGGTGGAGCTACGCAAGCGACTGATATTCGTAATGCGTTAGAAGATTTTAAAAAATCTGGAAAATTTGTGTATTCATATTCTAATTCAGGAAGTCAGTTGTCATATTATATAAGTAGTGTATCTGATAAAATTTATCAAAATCCTTTGGGTGGAACTTTATTACAAGGTTTGAGTTCTAATATTATGTTCTTCAAAAATGCAGGAGATAAATATGGTGTAGATTTTCAGGTGATTCGTCACGGACAATTTAAGAGTGCTGTAGAGCCTTATATGAGAACAAATATGTCTGATGAGAATCGTTTGCAATTATCGGAATTATTGAATGATGTTTGGGGTAATGTTTCAACTTCGATTACAAAATCACGTAAAATTTCTCCTGAACAATTCACTACAGTAACAGATAGTTTGTATGCTTTCATTCCAGAAACAGGAAAAGAAAACAAGATTTATGATGTATTGGCTCAAGAAAATGAATATCAAAAAATGTTATTCACAAAACTTGGTTTGAAAGAAGAAAAATCAAAAACTGATTTTGAAGTTCTTGATAAACATACGATAAAAGTGGAAGATTATTTCGAAACTTTATCAGAAAAATCTGAAAAAGATAAAATTGCAGTCTTATACGCATCTGGAACAATTACAGAAGGAGATGGTTTTGATGGTATTCAATCGAAAACTTATGTGGATGCGATTCGCAAAATCAGTCAAAATGATAAAATCAAAGCTTTAGTTTTACGTGTAAATTCTCCAGGAGGGAGTGCAAATGCATCAGAAGAAATTTTATATGAATTGATGCAATTGAAAACAAAAATGCCAATCGTAGTTTCTTTTGGTGATGTCGCGGCGTCTGGTGGATATTATATCGCACAAGCTTCGGACAAAATTTATGCGCAACCAAATACAATAACTGGGTCTATTGGTGTTTTTGGAATGATACCAAATGCGCAAAAATTATTCAATAATTTCGGATTAGATTTTGATGAAGTAAAAACGAATGCAAATGCAGATCAGTTAAAGTCTTTGACGACACCATTATCACCAACAGCAAAAAATACGATGCAAAAATCAATTGTATTGATTTATGGAAAATTCGTAAATCACGTTGCTACAAATAGAAAATTAACATACGAGCAAGTTGATAAAATAGGTGAAGGACGTGTTTGGTCTGGAACTCGTGCAAAACAAATTGGTTTGGTAGATGATTTCGGAAGTTTAGATACAGCAATAAAAGAAGCAGCTAAATTGGCTAAAATAGAAAAATATTCGACAGAAAATTATCCAAAAAGAAAAGATTCTTTTGAAGAATTTATGGATAATCTTCAAGGAAAAAATACTGAGGCAGCAATTGCAAAAGAATTAGGTTCGGACGGAATCCGAATTTACAAAGAAATAAAGATGATGAATGAGCAAAAAGGTGTTCAAGTTAGGCTACCTTACGATATTCAAATTCAATAAAAATCATAAAAAAGGGTTAAAATATTTTTAACCCTTTTTTATTGTTAAAATCTTACTATTTTAGTAAAAATATTTAGTTGATAATAAAATTAAATTCTCTTTTATAATCATCTAAATTTATTATACTTTTGTACATTCATTTTTAATAATACTGAGACATAATCAACGATGGGATTATTTGATTTTTTCACGCAAGAAATTGCGATTGACTTGGGGACTGCTAACACTTTAATTATCCACAATAATAAAGTTGTAGTAGATAGTCCATCTATCGTCGCTATACATAGAAGAACAAATAAAGTTATTGCTGTTGGAGAACAAGCAAAACACATGCAAGGTAAAACGCATGATGATATAAAAACAATTCGTCCTTTGAAAGACGGAGTAATTGCAGATTTTGAAGCTTCAGAATTCATGTTGACAGAGTTCATCAAGAAAATTCCTGGAATTCAAGGAAAATTATTTTCACCTTCATTGCGAATGGTGATTTGTATTCCTTCTGGAATTACAGAAGTTGAAAAACGTGCCGTAAAAGATTCTTGTGCACGTGTTAATGCTAAAGATGTTCGTCTTATTTACGAACCAATGGCTGCTGCGATAGGAGTTGGAATTGATATCACTCAACCTAAGGGTAACATGATTATTGATATAGGTGGTGGTACAACTGAAATTGCTGTTGTTGCATTAGGTGGTATTGTTTGTGACAAATCTGTGAAAATTGCAGGTGATGTTTTTACAAATGATATTGCATATTACTTAAGAACCCATCATAATTTATATATCGGAGAAAGAACTGCCGAGCGTGTTAAAATTGAAGTTGGAGCTGCTGTAGAAGAATTAGAGCATGCACCAGATGATATGCCAGTACAAGGACGTGATTTGATTACAGGAAAACCAAAAGAAATTACTGTAAACTACCGCGAAATTGCACGTGCGTTAGATAAATCAATTTTACGTATCGAAGATGGTGTAATGGAAACGTTATCTCAAACTCCTCCAGAATTAGCTGCAGATATTTACAACACTGGTATCTATATGGCTGGTGGTGGAGCTATGTTGAGAGGTTTGGATCAACGTATTTCTAAAAAAACAGGTTTACCAGTTTTCTTGGCTGATGATCCTTTACGTGCTGTTGTTCGTGGAACAGGTATTGCACTTAAAAATATTGATAAATTCACTTTCTTAATGAAATAGAAGAGTAAAGAGCAATGCAATATATTCTGAATGCCATTAGAAGAAATGGAATGCTATTAATTTTTGTCTTTTTAGAGTTAATTGCGTTGTTTCTTGTCTTTAAGAAAAATATTTATCACGAAACTATTCTTGCCTCTGCAAGCACTTCGTTTACAGGTTATGTGGATGATAAAATTGCAAAGGTGACAAACTTTATTAATTTACCGAGTACCAACAAAGATTTGATGGACGAAAATGCCTTTTTGCGTGAGCAATTGGTGCATTTGGGGATTAAAGATGCGAAAACTAAAAAGTTTTACAAATCGGATACCTTAGGTTATCATCAAACGTATTCTTTTGTACCTGCTGAGATTGTTAATAACTCGATTATCAAAACGCAAAACCTTTTGACGATTGATAAAGGAACAAATGACGGAATAGAAAAAGGTGACGGAATCATTACAAATAATGGTGTAATTGGTATTGTAACTTTTGCAGGGAAAAATTATTCTCGTGCAATTTCGTTGTTAAACAAGGATATCAATATCAATGCACGTATCAAAGGAAATCAATATTTCGGGACAGTGAAATGGGATGGAAAAGATCCTCGTTTTGTCCAGTTATATGAAATTCCGAAATACATCGAAGTGAAAAAAGGTGATATCATCGAAACAGATGGTAAATCGCCAGTTTTCCCAGAAGGAATTATTATAGGTAAAGTTGTAAGCAAAGGAATTGATGAAACGGGAGAAATGAAAGTTCAAGTAAGATTGAAACAAGATTTCGCCAATTTGGCACAAGCTTATGTGGTTACAAACCTTAATAAAGTTGAAATTCAACAAGTAGAAAAATCAGATACAATAACAAGTCCAAAGAATGTTCAATAAAGATTTTTTAATCAATATTATCAAGATTATCGTTTTAGCTTTGCTACAAGTTTTTGTGTTCAATCACATCAACTTTTTAGGAAGTTATCAACCATATATCTATATTGTATTTGTATTATTTTATCCGCCTTATCAAAATAAATATGCGTTATTAATTTTATCATTTATGTTAGGATTAATGATAGATATTTTCGAATATACAGGTGGAATTCATGCTTTCGCATTAACACTTATCGCATTTCTTAGAAATCCAATTATCAAACTTTTGGCAGGAAAACAAGATTACGAAATGGAATTTTTCTCTTTCAATTCGTTCAGTTTTGCGCAATGGTTATTTTATTTGATTATTCTAATTCTTGCACATCATATTATTTTATTACTTCTTGAGAATTTTAAACCATCAGGAATTGGACTTTTGATGCTGAAAGCATTAATCAATTCGGGAATAACTTTTGTGTTTGTCTTTATTTATAAAATTTTATTTAAAAATAAAGTTGGAGTATGAAAAAGTTGATGGTTGTTTATGCACTCATCCTGTTTATAGTGTTTCTATTTATAGGACGTTTGGCGTATTTGCAATTATTTACAGATCGTTATACGTTAAATGCATTTAATACGTCGATCAAACAAGAAATCATTTATCCCAATCGTGGTGATATTCTTGATCGAAACGGAAAATTGTTGGTGAGTAATACCTATTCGTACGAATTAGATGTTATTCCAGGAAAATTAATTGACAGTTATGGAGAATATATGAATGGTTTTGATAAGCCTAAATTCTCTAAAATGATTGGAATTTCTACACAACAATTTGATTCTATTTTAGATAAAATTGTTACTGCAAAAGATTACAAAAAATTATCTCCATATCCTTTTTTAAAGAATATTTCGCGCGAAAATTTTGCTCGTATGCAAGAGCAATTGTATCTGTATCCAGCGTTTAGTATCATCAAACGTCCTGAGCGTAAATACATGGTAAATTCTGCCGGGAATATATTGGGCTATATAAATGAGGCCAATCAAGCATATATCAAAACAGATTCTACCTATTATCAACCTGGAGATTTAGTAGGAATTGCTGGAGTTGAGAAATCGTATGAAAAAGATTTGCGTGGAGTAAAAGGTGTAAAAAACTGGATTGTAGATCGAACAATGAATGTTGTTGGTCCATATAAAAATGGTGACTATGATCGACCTGTAAAAAGTGGGAAAACAGTTCATTTGACAATTGATTATAGATTGCAAGAATTAGCAGAACAAATGCTTCAAAATAAACGTGGGGCAATTGTCGCGCTTGATCCTAATAATGGTGAAATTTTGGCTTTAGCATCCGCACCTACAATTAATCCAAACGATTATTTGAATACAAAGTTGAGAAGTGCATTAATCAACGATTCTATTGCTCGTCCAACTTATGATAGAGCTTTACAAGGAACTTATCCTCCTGGTTCTACATTCAAAATGGTAACGGCTTTGGCTGGTTTACAAATGGGAACGATGACAGAAAAAACAACATATGTTTGTAAACATGGTTTCCGTTATGGACGTATGCATATTGGTTGTCACTGTGGAATGTATTATACGCCGCAAGGTTTAGAACATGCAATTGGAAAATCATGTAATAATTATTTTTCTGAAGCTTATCGTGATATTGTTCGTAAAGACCCAAATGATTATAGTGTCGGAATTAACGAATGGGCTTCCATTTTGAATAGTTTCGGATTAGGAAAATTTATGGGAACAGATTTACCTGTTGGTAGCAAAGGTCTTATTCCGACAGCTGAGTTTTACGATAATCGTTTTGGAGAAGGTGTTTGGAATCCTTATCGTATTATTTTTAATGGTATGGGACAAGGAGATATCAATACAACTCCGCTGCAAATGGCAAATTATACAGCAATTATTGCCAACAAAGGATTTTTCTATACACCGCATATTGTACATAGTATTGATGGAAAACCATTGACGGATTCTACTTATATGGTGAAAAAAAATACATTGGTTGATCCAAAACATTTTGACATCATTCAACGCGGAATGCGTAATGTATTTACAATGGGTACAGCTCGTAGTTTTGATACAAGTTCTTTTGTACAATTTGGTAAAACTGGAACTTCTCAGAACTCTCATGGACAAGATCACTCATTATTTGTATTGTTTGCTCCAGCAGATAAACCAAAAATTGCGATTGCTGCAATTGTAGAAAATGGTTCTTGGGGTACAACTTATGCTGGACCAATGGCGAGTTTGATTGCTGAATTGTATGTAACAGATACAATAAAACGTCCTGCGTTAGTGCAACGTATGAAAAATGGTAATCTACAAGGCGAATATCGTCGTCAATGGATAGATTATCTAAAAAGAAAAGGATTATACGTAGAACCTGTAAAAAAGGATTCTATCGGAAATAAAATAGATAGTTTAAAATTAAAAAAAGATTCAACAAAACTAAAACATGAGCCAAAGCAGATTACTAAAAGGAATTGATTGGGCCGTACTGATCCTAGGGTTTCTGATAGTAACTTTCGGGATTATGAATGTGTATAGTGTCAATCCAGATTTAGGTGTAAAACAGCTAATTTGGTTTGGACTTGGAATGGTGATGATATTGATTTTGATAATTACGAGCGGAAACAATCGTAATTTCTTCGAAATTTATAGTCCAGTTTTTTACATTATTTCCCTCGTTTTACTCGTTGGAGTTTTGATTGTTGGAAAGGAAATTAATGGTGCAAAAGCGTGGTATCGTTTTGGTCCTCTGAGTTTGCAACCAGCCGAATTTGCTAAGATTGGTACAGCTTTGTTGATTGCTAATTTTATCAATCATTCAAATGCAAATCTAAAAGACTTAGGTTTTATAGGAAAAATATTGTTGATTATCGCAATACCAGTAGTTTTAATCCTTCTTCAACCCGATTTAGGATCAGTAATTATTTTCTGTTCATTAAGTATTGCTTTGTACAGAGAAGGACTTAATCCGTGGATAATTTTAGCGCCAATCATATTATTAATCATTTTCTTGATTTCGATTGTACAAATTCCTTTTTATGTTTTATTAGTTTTTGGATTTATAATTCTGACAATTGCGTTATTAATCTTAGCTTTCAATTATAATCAGAATGTAGTTGATGCAATGCACGGCGTTTTAATCGGTTTATCAATTTTCTTTTTATTATTGATTGGAATTTGTTATTTGGTTGAAGATTTATCTGAGGAAACACGCGAATCTTTCGGACATTTATTTCCAATGCGTTCCTTATTTTTCTCAGAACCAATATTTTTTAATACAACTTTCTTTGGATTGATAGGATTCTTTATATCAATTATTCCAGTTTTAATTTTAAAATTAACCGAACAAAAAGAAATTAATGATTCGCCATTCAAAACACAATCTGGATTAGCTGCAAATGTTCTGAATTTTAGTATTATTGCGTCTATTGTGTTGTTATTATTTGCAAGCACGGTTAGTTTTATTTCTCCGATCATTTTTGAGAAATTACCCAAACACCAAAAAGAGCGTGTGATGGTTTTGTACGAAGGAGAAGCAAAGTATCGTGATACTTCGGGATATAATTTATTGTATGCGAAAACAGCGATTGGTTCGGGCGAATTATATGGAAAAGGTTACAATCAAGGAACTATTAAAAAAGGAAGATTTGTACCAGAACAACAAACCGATTACATTTTTACAGCAGTTGGAGAGGAGTGGGGTTTCATAGGAAGTACAGCTTTGGTAATTGTCTACGCAATTTTTGTTGGACGATTATTTTTCTTAGCCGAACATCAAAAAAATAGATTTGCACGATTTTATGGATATGCAGTCGCCTCTATTTTATTTTTCCATTTCTTTATCAATATTGCAATGGTAATTGGGCTTTTCCCAACAGTTGGTATTCCGCTACCATTCTTTAGTTATGGAGGAAGTTCGTTGTGGGGATTCACTATTCTGATCGGAATTTTCCTAATCATTCATTACAAGAACAGTCAAGGATTTATTTAGAAAATAATTCAATAAAATAAAAAAGCTACATTGAAAATCAATGTAGCTTTTTCGTTATTATTTCGATACTTCTAACTCAGAAATATGATGAACTTTCTTAATTAATTTGTTGTCTTTATCAACCAAAATTAGAGTAGGAGTAGACTCTATTCCAAACTCAGCTGCGATTGGTGAATCCCATCTCAAAAGATCAGTATAATTGTACCAAGGTAAATCTTTTGTAGCGCTATTAAACGCTGTTTGATCGTAGTCTAAAGAAATGGCAACAATTTCTCCGCCTTTTGATTTAAAGTTCTTGTAAAACTCTTTAATATGCGGGATCTCTTGTTGACAAGCAGGACACCAAGAAGCCCAGAAAACAATTAATTTTTGATCTGCTTTGATATCATACAACGATTTTTTTCCGTTAATAGGTTGAGGAAAAGTGATATTTGGAACTTTACTTCCTGCTTGCATAGAAGCGCTTTGTCCTACTTTCTTTTTCAATTGATCTGTTACGTTAGAAGTCAAACCTTTTACTTTATCTACGTATTTTTTATGAAAATTTGCATATTCTTTTTCAGGAACAAAGTTTAAGATAGTCGTCAATACATTTTGACCTCTTGTTGTTTTGATATCTGTTTTAGCCAAAATTTCGTCTGTAGCAGCAATTAAATTTCCTTCTACATCTTGATTGTTAGCAGCAGCTAATTTTCCATTAATATATGCAAAAATTAAATCATTAAATGTTCCAGATTGCTCCAATCGTACATCATCTTTTACAAAATGATTCACAATTTCATTTAGGGTTTCAGTATCTTTATTTGTTTGAGCTTTTTGTTTCAAATCATTCAACTCATTAATATAGGTAATTAATGGTGAGAAATTTTCGTTACGTTTCAACTCTTTTATACGCTTATCTTCTTTTACCATTGCTGTATAAAACTCGTCAGTCGGCTTATACATTTGCATTAAATAAGGAAAAACTTGATTCTGAATTTCATTTAATGGTTGAAGTGCTAAAACTTTATTGTATTCTTTTTGAGTATTTCCTTCTAAAATTTCAAGTTTAGTAGACATTTCTTGTCCACTTACCGTTTTGAATTTTAGATTTTTGTTATCAGTTAATAACGAAAGATTTTCTCCAGTTGGCAAATCAATACGTACAAAACCATTGTATGCTTTTGGAACTTTAACAGAGAAATTTCCATTGTTGTCAGTAATCGCATTGTTGATTAATTTCATTTCAGCATTCTCGAAAATTTTAACCAAAACAGGTTTGTTAGCATAATTTTCTATTTGCCCAGAAACGTTAAACTGTGCAAAAACAGAGCTTCCTAAAACAACAAGCGGTAGTATAAATTTATTTTTCATAGTTTGTTTGATATAATAAAAAAACCTCAATCTATTTGATTGAGGTTTAAAAGTATGATTATTATTAATTAAATCAAAGATTTTTTGTATTTCTTAACAGCGAAGTAAGCAACTCCGATTAAGACTGCTAAACCAATTAAATAAATAGTGTATTCATCTATTGGTGTAGTTGGTTCATCAAGAGCACCTGATGTCCATGGACCACCTCCTGGTGTTCCTGGTGTAGGTGGTTGAGCATAAGCGATTGAAAGTGTAAATAATATTAAAGCACTTATATATTTTTTCAACATAATGATAAGTTTTATAGGTTAGGTTTTATTTCTTAAAAATAGATTTTAACGTTTCAACTGTATTATCAGAATATTGGATATTTACAATATACATTCCGTTTTCTAAATTATTGATGCTATAATCTACTGATGTTGTTACATTTTCTTTAGATAGTACTAATTGACCAGACATATTATATATACTAATATTAGCTATCAAATTCTTTTTAGAAAAACGAATAGAGTTTGAAGAATCGTTATTTTTATAAATAAAAGTTTTATTTTTATTTACTTCAGCCTCTCCAGTACCTAATGTTTTAGGTAAAGCGTTCCAGTATACTACAAAACGATCACTTGTCATTTCAGCTGCTTCGAAAGTATAAGTAAAATCTTTTGTAATTTCAATAGATTTATTCTCTTTTGTATCAACAAAATAAAATTTATTACCATTACTTAATCTTTCAAGTCCATCATTTAATGTAGATCCTTCGGCTAAATTAGCACCTAAAGTAAAAGTAGTGTTTGTATCTTTTGGATTTTTATAAAATGTTATACGTAATGGTTTTGCAACATAATCATTCATATTAAATCCATTAATATACAAATAAGATCCATTATCGTAAGTACCGTCTGCAGCTTCTTGATTTAACCAAAAACCAGAGTTTGTACCAAAATCATTGAAATCTAATTCAAATTGTTCACGATTACCAGTCACATTTTCGTTTACAGCTGTAAAGTATACATTATTTGTTGTATTACCATCTTTACTAGATATTTGTAAACCTAATTGATATAGCGAAGGATTAGAGAAATCATCAGATTTATCATTTTGATTAGTTGTAAATGATACATCATTGACGCTTTGTCTAGATTGTACTGTACCGTTAACACTTGCTCCATTTGCTGTCATGGCAAAGGTTTTGTAATCCCCGTTACTACTTGTATCATTATCTGTAAAGTAAAACTGATGAGATTTATCACTTTCTTTATTCAATTTGATTGTAACAATCTCAAATGGTTTTAGAATTAATGCAGCTGCATCTCCTGTCCATAATATATTTCCAGAACCATCAACACTTGCTTTAGCAACTTTCAATGTACCTTGGGTAGGAGTGGTATTACCAGTTCCATGTACCCATTTTACTTGAGAACCTACTTTTTGTATTGCTTGTAAATCAGCTTTTTGAGAGTAATACTTAGAAAATACTTTGTTTAAATCTAAATTATGAGTAAAGGGATTTCCATAATTTATCAAGTATTTTCCAAAAGTTGTGCTATTTGTTGTATACGAATCAAAACTGTCCCCAATAAATGTTCTGTATCGCTCACCAGAAGGAGCTTTACGTTCAGACCATACACTCCAAGGATCAGTTGAAGTATATTTAGCTCCTGAAGTAGACCAAGTAGAGTTACCGCTAACACCAGATTTATTTAGAATAGCATTAATGGAAATATTTGACCATGGTATACCTTTATAGTTTATACGAGCATTTGTATCTAAACTATTAGTTGAAAATGTGGTTTTTATAGGATCATTAACTAAATTTAATATGTATAAATGACCATGTGTGTTACCTGATATTAAAGCAGGGTTAGCTGTTTCAGTTTTGTAATATGAATCCCCTGAATCCCAACCAAGATAAGAGTCATTATATCTATATTTGTCTGTATCTGCATGATGTATTGGAGTTAATCCAAATGTGTTTTGATATAAATTATCTACTTTATCATTAGTGAATGGAAAAGATATAGGTAACCAATTATAATTTGCTGGGTTAGCATATTTTTGTTGCATTGTCAACTTACCTTGAATACGATCATAAGTACCATGGCGAGCATCTGAGTTTCCTGTGGTAACCATAAACATAACTTGCCCATAATGAGTAGCATCGGTATATGTATTTACAAAATTACTACCATCGTTAATTGTAGAGCCATCTGTATCATAATTTTTAAAATAGTACTTAGTATCTGTCGATGGTCCCAAAATAGAAGAGCCAGTACCAGGTTGTAAATTAGATAGTTTTATCTGTATATTACCTTCGTTTATAATTGTATTAGCTTTAGATGAAGAAATTTCTAATCCATTACCCATGTACAAAAGTGTGTTAGGCTTTACGGCAACAACAGCTTGATCTTTTACGTATGTAGTTTGCGCAGAAGCGCTATATATCGCACCAAGTGCGAATAAAGCAAGTAGATTCTTTTTCATAAATTATATTATTTTGGTAGGTTTCTTTTTAAAATTATAAAATAATTTCATTACAAATATAAAAATATTTATTAAAAAGTTACTATACAATAGATTATATTATAACTTTTTCAGGTAAATCTTTAATATTATACATCAAATCAGTAAAGATTTCCTCCGTAACTGCTCGCAATCCTCGAGCTCCTAAACCCAGTTCATTGGCACGGTCTACAATTTTATTTAGGGTTTCGTCCGTCACTACAAGCTCTTTTCCGTCTAAGGCGAAAAGCTTTGTATATTGTTTCATTAGAGAGTTTTTTGGTTCTGTCAAAATAGCTCTCATTGCTTCTTTATCTAATGCTTTAAGATACGTAATAATTGGTAAACGTCCAATTAATTCTGGAATGATACCAAAGTTTTTCAAATCTTGTGCATTTACTTCATCCAAAAGATTTTCAATTTCTTTATGATCTTCGTTTTTGAAACCAATTACGTGTTTTTTCAAACGATCTGCAATGTGTTTTTCTATTCCAGAAAAAGCTCCACCAGCCACAAACAAAATATCTTTTGTATTAACTTCTATAAATTTTTGATCAGGATGCTTACGTCCTCCTTTTGGTGGCACGTTAACAATAGTTCCTTCCAAAATTTTAAGCAAAGCTTGTTGTACACCTTCTCCAGAAACGTCACGTGTAATAGATGGATTGTCACTTTTACGTGCAATTTTATCTACTTCATCAATAAATACGATTCCTTTTTCGGCAAGCTCTACATTGTAATCAGCAGATTGTAAAAGACGCGTCAAAATACTTTCTACATCTTCTCCTACATATCCAGCTTCTGTAAGTACAGTTGCATCAACGATTGCAAATGGAACATTTAATAACTTAGCAATTGTTTTTGCTAATAATGTTTTTCCGCTTCCTGTTTCTCCAACTAAAATAACGTTCGATTTGTCAATCTCAACATCATTTTCTTTGTCTAATAATATTCTTTTGTAGTGATTATAAACTGCAACAGATAATATTTTTTTTGCTTGATCTTGACCTATCACATAATCATCTAAAAACTCTTTAATTTCTTTCGGAGATTTTAGCGTTAATGGTTTTATCAAATCGTTATTTTCGTTAAATTTCGATTCTTCTAAAACTATACCATGCGCTTGTTCTATGCAATTATCACAAATATTACCGTCGATTCCAGACACTAAAATATTTACTTCGTTTCTGCTTTTTCCGCAAAAAGAGCACTTATTTTCTTCCAATTTTTTATACTAATTAAGATGCAAAGGTATTTATTTTCTTCTAGATAGAAAATAAATTATTTGTTAATTTCTATAAATGTAAATTAAATCAAAAAAGTGGATATTTTTGTCCTTATTTAGATTATTGTTTTTTTTTATTTCATTCTTATTGTTTTACAAAATTTTAAGTATTTGTAAACGAAAAAAAGGATACTCAAAATTTTGAGTATCCTTTTTTTGTATTTTTATTGAATTTAAAATTATTTACGAGGCAATAAAACTTCGTCAATCATTCCATATTCTTTTGCTTCTTGTGAAGTCATCCAGTAATCACGTTCACCATCTTTTTCGATTTGCTCGAAAGTTTGACCAGAATGAGTTGCAAGAATATCGTATAATTCTTTCTTCAATTTCAAGATTTCCTTTAATGTAATTTCCATATCAGTAGCTTGTCCTTGAGCACCTCCTAAAGGTTGGTGAATCATCACGCGAGAATGTTTAAGAGCCGAACGTTTTCCTGCTGCACCTGCACATAATAAAACTGCTCCCATAGAAGCTGCCATTCCTGTACAAATTGTTGCAACGTCTGGTTTTACTAACTGCATTGTGTCGTAAATTCCTAATCCTGCATAAACACCACCACCTGGTGAGTTAACATAAATCTGAATGTCTTTTGTTGCATCCACACTTTCTAAGAACAATAATTGCGCTTGAATAATATTGGCAATTTGATCATCGATACCTGTTCCTAAAAAGATGATTCTGTCCATCATCAAACGAGAGAAAACGTCCATTTGTGCAACGTTCAATTTTCTTTCTTCAACGATGTAAGGCGTTGTATTTTGGATGTAACTCTCCATATGTAAAGAGCTAATTCCTTTGTCTAACAGCGCATATTTTTTAAATTCTTCTCCTACGTTTTTCATTATTAAATTTAGATTTTAAATGAAAGGTATAAAGAATTTTTTAGAAGTGATTAAGCTTCTGCTAATTCTTTATTTTTTTCTGTAATAATGTCAACAAACTCGTCAAATGTTACTTCTTTCTCGTTCAATTTTACATTGTTTTTGAAGATGTCTAACATTTTGTCTGTAAACACTTGGTATGATAAACGGTTGTATTCTTCTTGATTCTGTAAAGCAGACATTGCAATTTGTTGTAATGTTTCTTCTGGAATAGAAGTTTGACCGTACATTTTTAATTGATCTTTGATTGCAGCAAAAGCAGCTTCTTTTACTTCCTCAGCATTTACTTCTACATTGTTAACTTCAGCAATTTTAGCTTCGATTAATTGGTAACGTAAACCTTTGTCCATTTTTACCAACTCTTCTTTAGCTTGCTCTTCAGAAGTTACATTTTCGTTAGAAGTGATTAACCATTTTGTTAAAAATTCTGTTGGTAAATCAAATTGAACTGTATCTAATAATTTAGCTACAACATCATTGATAATTTGTTTGTCAGATTCTTTGTTGTACATGTTTTCTGACTCTTCTTTGATTTTGTTACGGAAAGCTTCTTCTGAATCTACAGCTCCTTCTCCATAAACTTTATCAAATAATTCTTGGTTAACTTCAGCTTTTTCAGCTTTGTTAATTTCTTTGATTGTATACGTAACGTTAGTTCCTTCTTCAGAAACTTCTGTGTTCAATTGTTGTGCAGCTTCTTCAGCAGTGTCAAAAATATCGTTAGAATTTACTTCTACAACATCACCAGCTTTTTTACCGATAAATGCAGAAGCATCTTTCAATTCTTCTAAACGGATAAATGTTTGTTTAGTTTCTTGTCCTTCTACAGAAGCTTCTACTTTCAAAACAGCTTCAGCTTCAGCTTCAGTTAAAGATTTTAATGATCCAAAACGAGCAGCGAAATTATCTACATATTTTTGGATTTCGTCGTCAGCAACTTTTACTTTGTAGCTTTCAACTTCTACTTTAGATAAATCAACATCAAATTCTGGTGCTAATCCTAATTCGAAATCAAATGATAATTGATCAGCATCCCAATCAACATCTTTCATTACTGGAACTGGATTTCCTAAGATTGATAATTTTTCTGTGTTGATGTATTCAGATACACTTTTTTGTAAAATTTCGTTAACTGTATCAAAAATAACAGCTTGTTCGTATTGTTTTTTTACAAAACTCATTGGAACTTGTCCTTTACGGAAACCTTTGATGTTAGCTGTTTTTCTGTATTGGTTTAATACATCAACTACTTTTTCTTGATAATCTGCCTTATCAACAGTTACAGTTAATACTGCGTTTAATTTGTCTGTTGTATTTTTAGTAATATTCATCTACCTTAAATTTGGAGTGCAAATGTATAAATTATTAATGATTTTTAATAGTAAAAAGTAATATTACAATCAATTCATTCACTATAAATTAACAATTCGGATGGAATCTTATCAAATACTTGATATTTTGATTTTAGATGGAATGATTGAATTGATTATTTACTACTTTTCTGAGGTGATATTTTCAACAATTAAGCCATTTGATTTTTGCTGACACAATGACATAAAAAAATCCAGAATATACGTTCTGGATTTTCAATATTTCGAAAATTTAATTTCTTATAATTCTCCGTAATTTGCGTAAGATTCGTCAAAAACAAAATCCTCCATAAATTTAGTTGTGTAATTACCCGCGATAAAATCTGGATTATCCATCAACTGTAAGTGGAAAGGAATCGTTGTTTTGATACCTTCGATATAAAATTCCCCTAACGCACGTTTCATTTTTGCTATTGCTTCTTCACGCGTTTGTGCAGTAACAATGATTTTTGCAATCATAGAATCGTAATTTGGTGGAATTGTATATCCAGCATAAACGTGTGTATCAACACGAACACCGTTACCACCAGGAATATTAATATTTGAAATTTTCCCTGGAGAAGGGCGGAAGTCGTTATAAGGATCTTCTGCATTGATACGACACTCGATAGAATGTCCGTTTGGATAATAGTTTTGACCAGAGATTGGCTCACCATCCGCTAACATAATTTGTTCACGAATTAAATCGAAACCTGTTACTTGCTCAGTAATTGGATGCTCTACTTGGATACGAGTATTCATTTCCATAAAGTAGAAATCTCCGTGTTTGTCAACTAAGAATTCAATTGTGCCAACACCTTCATAACCTATATATTCACAAGCTTTAACTGCTGCATCTCCCATACGTTGACGTAATTCGTCTGTCATGATTGGAGAAGGGGTTTCTTCTGCTAATTTTTGATTACGACGTTGAATAGAACAGTCACGTTCTGATAAGTGACAAGCTTTACCGTTTTGGTCACTTGCAACTTGAATCTCGATATGACGTGGTTCTTCGATTAATTTTTCCATATACATTCCGTCGTTACCAAAAGCTGCAGCAGCTTCTGTACGAGCAGATTCCCATGCGTGTAATAAATCTTCTTCTTTCCAAATTGCACGCATACCTTTACCACCACCACCGGCAGTAGCTTTCATCATAACTGGGTATTTAATTTCGCGCGCAACTTCTAAGGCTTGCTCATAGCTTTCTAATAAACCATCAGAACCTGGTACTACAGGAACACCAGCTTCTTTCATAGTAGCTTTCGCATTGGCTTTATCTCCCATACGCTCGATATTTTCTGCAGAAGCACCGATGAATTTGATTCCGTTAGAAGCACAGATTTTAGAAAAAGTTGAGTTTTCAGATAAAAACCCGTAACCTGGGTGAATAGCATCCGCGTCAGTAATTTCTGCAGCCGCGATGATGTTAGCCATTTTTAGGTACGAATCTTTACTTGGAGCAGGACCAATACACACAGCTTCGTCAGCGAAACGTACGTGTAATGAAGTCTCGTCTGCTTTAGAGTAAACGGCAACCGTTTTGATTCCCATTTCTTTTGCAGTACGTATAATACGCATTGCAATTTCACCTCTATTAGCGATTAATATCTTTTTAAACATAATTTTTTAGATGTAATTGATTAAGCTGGATCAACTAAGAATAATGGTTGATCGTACTCAACTGGACTAGCGTCGTCCACTAAGATTTTTACAATTTTTCCAGAAACTTCTGATTCGATTTCGTTGAATAGCTTCATTGCTTCAACAATACATAAAACTTTACCTGGAGCAATAGCATCACCTACATTGATAAAAGGTTCTTTACCTGGTCCTGCAGCACGGTAGAAAGTACCAATCATAGGAGATTTAACTGTAATTAAATTACTATTTTCTTCTTCTGTTGATGTTGTAGAGTTATTTGCTGGTGCAGCTGCAGACGCTTGAGGAGCGGCAATTGGAGCTACAGGAGCTTGTGGTACATAAATTTGTTGAGATGCAACTTGTGCAGGTACGCTTGCTAAAGTTTTGATTTTGATTTCGATGTCATCTTGTTTGATGCTTACTTCAGCAACTTCTGCTTTTGATACGAATCTAATTAAATTTTGAATGTCTTTAATGTCCATATAATGCGGTTTTTTATTTGACCTTTTATGTTTGTTTTTTATAAAACGATTTCAAAGGTATTGAAAAAAAAATAAAAAAAGCTGTTTCTTTTTAGAAACAGCTTCAAAATCTTTCGAAGATTATATTATTCAGTAACTTCTTGTACTTTCTCTAATACTACTTTACCTTTGTAGTATAATTTTCCGTCAGACCAGTGAGCTCTGTGATATAAATGTGCTTCACCTGTTGTTTTATCGATTGCTAATTGTGGAGCTTCGATTTTGTAGTGTGTTCTACGTTTATCTCTTCTTGTTGACGACTGTCTTCTCTTAGGATGTGCCATATCTAACTACTTTTTTTTCTTTATTTCTATAATTTATTTTAATAATAAAAACCAATTAAGGTTTCAAATCTTTCAATTTTGCCCAACGAGGATCAATGTCGTTATTATCGTCATCGTCATCATTGTTGTTGTCTTCATCGTAATGCTCGTCTTCTGCATCTTCGTCTAATTCGTAAATGCTGTATTGGTCTAACAATTCAATCATTTCAGAATCGCTTTTGCCATTCAAGACATCGGGATGAATTCGTTTTGTTGGTACTGATAACATTGCCAATTCATAAAGAACTTGCGCAACGTTGATTTGGTATTCCTCTCTTGGAATTACCCACATTTCAAAATCAGTATCGTCAAACTCGTTTCCAAATTTAACAATTAATTCTGCATTATTTGAAATTTCTTGTTGAAACAATTCTCCAGTCAAATCACAAGGGACTGTAATGTCTCCTTTTAAGCTGATTTCTAACTCAAGCATTGTAGATTTTTTATCTAAAATAATTGTTGCAATTAAATTAGGATTGTCAAAATCTTGCTCAATTTCAAATAAATCAAAGAACGATTGTGATAATTCGAATGTAAAATCACTCTTACCAAAAGGCAAGCTTGTAAATACAATATTATAATTTTTTAACTTGTCCATACCACAAAAAGGTGTGCAAAGATAATCTAATTTATTTAAAATTAATAGCTCTTTGCAACTTATTTTAAATTTTTATTCTTTATTATCGCCTTTTTCTAATTTTAGATGGATATGTTGCAATACATTTTTTGTTAGCTCTTGGTATTCGTTTCGATTTTTATATAATTCGATCGCTGAAAAAATAGCTTCCTTAAATGATTCTTCGTTTGCAATTCCTTTTCCTGCGATGTCGTAAGCCACACCATGATCTGGCGAAGTTCGTACAAATTTTAATCCAGCTGTATAATTAACGCCTTCATCAAAACTAATTGTTTTGAATGCCACCAATCCTTGATCGTGATACATGGCCAAAACCGCATCAAAAGCGTCTAAATTACTTGGATTGAAAAAACTATCTGCCGAATAAGGTCCAAAAACTAATTGATTTTCGTTAATGCAACGCTCGATAACTGGCGAAATAATTTCTTTTTCTTCTGATCCTAACAGACCATTGTCACCTGCATGAGGATTAAGACCTAAAACTGCAATTTTTGGTTTTTCGATGGCGTAATCTTCAATCAAACTTTTATGAATTTGTTGAATTTTTGCATAAACAGATTTTGGATTAATTTGTTTTGCAACTTCGCTAATTGGAATATGTTGCGTTACTAAACCAACTCTCAATTTTTCTGAAACTAAGAACATCAAAGGTTTTCCTCCCCAAATTTCTCCTAAATATTCGGTATGACCTGGGAAATGAAATTCTTCGGACTGAATATTATCTTTATTAATTGGAGCCGTTACCAAAACATCAGTAAAACCATCTGAAACAGATTTTGCAGCCGCTTTTAATGATTGATAAGCGTGTTCACCAGCTTCTTTGGTTACTTTACCATAATGTACATCAATTTGATCTTTCCAAAGATTAACCACATTGATTTTTCCGTCTACAATTTGATTCGCATCTTGAATACCTTGAAAATTGATTCGGTCAAATTTTAAACGATCTTTTTGATACGATAATAATTTGGTTGAACCGAAAATAACAGGCGTAAAAAACTCTGTTATTTCTTTTTCTTGTAAGGTTTTTAAGATAACCTCAATTCCGATTCCGTTATAATCACCAATCGAGATGGCAACTCTAATTTTTCTATCTTTTTCAGACATAATGTTAGTTTAATATGATTGGCTGGATGGTTTGTATTTTTTTAAAAATCTTTTGTAAATTAAATCTACAATTAAACCTCCAATCCATGATGAAAAGAATAAAACTGGACAGATCGCAATTTCGTACCAAGTTGGGTGATAAGGCGTGATAAGAACGTCGCCTAATGCAACGATTAACACAATAAAACCTACAAACATCGTGTAAGCTTGTTTAGCTCTTCTTACGATAAGTGCTGTTATAACACCTCCAACTAAAGCTGCAATTCCACTAATTGCGAGCATTGATCCAAAAAATTGAACTTCGAATTTTTTTCCTTCTTGGTGCGAAAAGTATTTGATGATGTGTCTCCATTCCGGAAAAACTTTGTTGTCCCATCCCAATCTATCCGCGTTGTATATAAGACCAAATTGTATGATAGCGTAGATAACAGCTAATCCTACTATTACAGCAATTGTGTTTCTTAATACAGTTTTGTCTTTTAGCATAATATTTTATTAGTCTGCAATAGCGATTACAGAAATTTCAACATTTACGTCGCGTGGTAAACGAGCAACTTCTACACATTCGCGTGCAGGATAATTTTCGTCATTAAAATAAGAAGCATAAACTTCGTTAACTGCGTTGAAATCATTCAAATCCTTAACAAAAATTGTTGTTTTTACAACTTGGTCAATTGTTGTTCCGCCAGCTTCTAAAATTGCAATTACATTTTTCATTACTTGATGAACTTCATCTTGAATACCTGTTGTAACCAATTCATTTTTTTCTACATTGAAAGGAATTTGTCCTGATGTGTAAATAAATCCGTTGTATTTTACACCTTGTGAATAAGGTCCAATTGCTTGTGGTGCTTTTTCTGTATGAACGATTTGTTTTTTCATATTAATATTTTTTTAGTAATTAAGTCTTGATCTATCGTTGTATTTTAAATCTTGTAAGATTGATGCTTTGATTCCGATAAAGAAATCATAACTTTTATATGTTCCCATTGGTGTCCAGTTGAATGATAAGGTAAAGCTTCGTAAATCTCTTTCAAAACCAAAACGTACATAGGTAATTTCACTTTTGATGAAATCGTAAGTTGCATTTGCCGAAATTGCCCAATATGGTGTTGGCGAAATTTTACCATTCATTGCAATAGAACCTGTGCTACTTCCTTTTCGTTCTGTTCCTTTGCTATAATTATAACTTAAATTTGCTGTTAAACTCCAAGGAATAGCAAATTGAGCATAATTATCGCTGTCGTAATAGAAATTTTCGTCACGAACTGTTCCTCGCTTTTTATAGTTCTTGGCATCGAAACGTTTTCCACCAAATGTACTATTGTCAAAAGTATAACCAGTTCCTAATGTCATATTAGAAATACGAAGATTTCCTAAGCCAAGTTCATCAATGTATTGAGCAACTTCATTTCCTTCAGCATTAATGTAACGTTGAATTTTATATGGATTAACAGTTGACGAAAATTGTACGTTTACTTTTCTATCAAACAAAGATGTCATTCCGTTAATACTGATTGGAGAAAGTTTAAATTCATCTGCAGAGAAGTTATAAGATGAACTCAAACGTAAATATTCAAATATCTTTACTTTTTTGAAACCTTTCGGGTCATTTACATCTTTTACTTTCATCTCTAAGTTGTTCGAAATTCCAAAGTTTAATGAATTTGTCAAACCAGGAATTGATACACCATACAACATGTTTTGATATTGATTGTACCAAACTTCTTCTTGATTTTGGTTTTGATAAGCTTTGTAATATCCCCAAGATTGACTTTGGAAATCCGGCGTATAACTATAACCAATAGATGGTGTAATCACGTGCTGAATTCCTAAAATCTTAGCATCTTTATTTGGATTAAGATATAATCCATAAATATTAGTTGAAACAGAAGCATTGAAATTAAATGTTCGATATGAATTGAATCCTTTCAATGTTGTGTCCTCTATTTTTCCGTTAACAGAATTGTAGTTTTTAATCAAACGATTATCACCCCAAACTTCATTATAGTCAGAAGAAAGTGTTAATGGGAAATAATTAGCAAGTGTAATACCTGTCTGCAAACCAATTTTGTGATTCGCACCCATTCGCATTTGATCTTTCCACATTTTGTCCGTAAAGATGTCTTTGTCGTTGGTGTTAACTTCATTTCCAGCTTGCATACTATACGTTAAACCAAGATTCTGAATTAAACCTTCTTTTGGCATATTTTTCTTTGCAAATGGGAAAATACGAGACATCGTCAAGTTGAAACGAGGAAATGCAATGTTAATATCTCCAGTATTATAGTTTTGAGAGTGAGACATACTCAATTGAGCTGTTAGAGGTGCATTCTCAAAGTTTTTTGTTAAGTTGATAGACGAGTTAACGTTGTTTGTAAAAACTTGTCCAGTATTGATGTATTGATTTCGTACAGATTCACGGTAATATTTCGAACTCGAAAAGTTAACATTGGCATTGAACAGCCAATATGGATTTGCTTTTGGGTCTTGGCTATGCGACCACATTACACCAAACATATTTTGTTTAGAAAACGCATTAGAACCTTCGGTAAGACCTTTGATACCAGTTAAGCGATTTTCTACATTCGCTGCAAGTCGTCCATTGTATTTATAACGTTTTTTATAGGTAGACTCGGCTCTAGCAGCCCAACTACCTTTTGTATAAACATCTCCCGAAAGTTTTAAATCGAAATTATCTCCAAATGGAACATAAAACCCTAAATCTTCGATAAAGAAACCAAGATTTGTACGCTCACCTGGGCGAGGCATCAAAATACCTGCGGCACGTTTTGCGCCCATCGCTGGGATGTACCCAAATGGTAATGCTAATGGTGTTGGTACGTCATAAATCCACATATTGATAGGTCCGGTAATCAATGTTTTTTTACCATTTTTATCAATCATTTTTCCTTCTTTGGCACGAAGAAAATAATCTGGTCGAGTATCTTTTCCTTCCTTAAAATAAGTATCCGTAGTAAAATCGGCACGTTTTAGTAACATTACCGAATCATTGACACGCTTCGCTTTATCAGCAATGATGATTCCATCTTCTTGCGTCATGCGAATGTTATATGCAATTCCAACTTTCGTTTTGAAATTTACTTTGAAAGCATCTTGCAAAATTTCTTGTTGACCTTGTGTAAACTTAGTTTTTTCAATAATATTCCCAATAGAATCGCGCTTACCTTCGGCATATACATCACCTGTATCCCAATTTAGTTCGATATAATCTGCATCAATAGTCATATCGCCGTAAACTACATGTGCCTTACGCAAAAGGTAAGTCATACGTTTTTTACGATTATGTATTTCGTCCTCGGAATTGTGCTCTACCACAAACTCTAATTTCTCTTTTACAGGGATAATAGTATCTAATTTTACTGAATCAGAAACTATCTTAGAGTGATCTTTATCGTTATTATTTTGCTTAACTTGTCCAAAAGAAACGGTGCAAACCATAACTGGACTAAAAAATAAAATCGATTTAATTGCCTTTGTAAACAAATTGAAAAACTTATTTTTTATAAATTGCGTCAAAATTAATCAAAAAAACAAACCTATAGTATGAGTTTAAAAATGATTAACATACAAAAGTATTTATTTTTTGCGATGATGATGGTATTTTCTACATTTTCATTTGCACAAAAAAAGCAAAATTTTGTAATTGTTATTGATGCTGGTCATGGTGGACATGATGCTGGAGCAAGGGGAGTCGCTGATTATGAAAAGAATATCACGTTAGATGTTTCGAAAAGATTGGCGGAATTAATTAAGAAAAATCACAAAGATGTTAAAGTTGTTTTAACACGTGATACAGATATTTTTTTAGAATTATGGGAACGTACACGAATTTCAAATGATAATCATGCGAATTTATTTGTCTCGATTCACTGTAATTCGGCTGATAACAAAAGCGCAACGGGAACAGAAACATTTGTAATGGGATTGAAACGATCTAACGAAACAGATGAAGTTTCTAAACGTGAAAACTCGGTTGTGTTTTTAGAGAAAGATCAAGAACGTTACGAAAAATTTAATCCAAATGATCCGGAAGCGGTTATCGCTTTCGAGATTATGAATGCAGCTTACAAAGAACAATCTATTCGTTTTGCAGATTTGGTAGAAAAAGGTTTCGTGAATCGTGATTTCAGAAAAAGTAGAGGTGTTAAACAAGCAAATTTTCACGTATTGAGAGGAAATGCTTCGCCTTCAGTTTTGGTTGAGTTAGGTTTTATTTCGAATTATGATGAAGGAACATTTTTAGCATCAGACGAAGGTAAAGATAAAACAACGACTACAATTTATGAAGCTTTTAAACAATTCAAAAAAGAATATGACCGTAGAAGTGGAGTAGAGGACGAGGATGAAAAACCTAAGCCAGTTAAAAAAGTTGAAAAACCTGTAGAAGGAAAAAAATTGAAGGTAAGGGTAATGGAATCTAAAATGAAATTCTCTTCAACTTCACCTCAATTAAGAGGTTTAACAGATTTAGATGTGATTCAGGAAGGTGATAATTACGTCTATTATTACGGAGAAACAGATTTGCAATCTCGTGCAGATGATTTGTTGCAAACGGTAAAACGTAAAGGATTTTCTGGTGCGAAAATTGTAGAATTTGAAACGAATAAAAAATTAGAAGGTGGTAAAAATTATCGTGTTCAGTTTATGACATCAAATAAAAAATATAAAGACAAAGACGAAAAGTTTAATGGATTGACAAATGTGTTGCGAGTAAAAGAAGGTGGACTTCAGAAATATTATTATGGTTCTGATAAAACAATGGAATCTGCTCAAAAAACATTAAAACAAGTACAAGACAAAGGATTTAGAAACGCTTTTATCGTTACATTTAATGGTGAAGAACCAATGTAAACGTAATATAAAATGTTTCTTTACAAATTAAATTTTATTTTTGCATAAAATCATAACAAGTGAAGTTATCTAAAGAATTAAAAATAGGAGTTGTTACCATCTTAACCTTAGTAGGTTTTTTCATGCTATTCAATTTCTTAAAAGGTCAAAATATTTTTTCATCAGGACGTTTGTTTACGGTGAAATACGAAAACGTAAGCGGATTAGCTCCTTCTAAACCTGTTTCTGTAAACGGTTTGAGAGTTGGTCAGGTGAAAGAAATTAAAATTATTGATACAGCAAAACCAATCTATTTTGAAGTCGTGATTTCTGTCGAAAAAGATATTCAATTTTCGAAAAAAACAATTGCAGAAATTTACGAACCAGGAATTATGTCTGGACCAGAAGTTAGACTTTTATTAGACTACGGACCAGATGTAGCAAAAGATGGAGACTTTTTACAAGGTCGTATTGCAGGCGGAATGTTAGATGGTTTGACGAAACAATTAACGCCAACACAAGCAAAGTTAGATAGTGTTTTATTAAGTTTTAATCAAACATTAGGAAGTGTAAACAATGTTTTGGATCCGTCAACTCAACAAGATATTAAAGCAATGTTGAGAAACTTGAATCATACAATTGATTCGTTCGACAAAACAGCGCAATCGTTGACTGCAACATCAAATAGTGCAAATAATTTGATCAAAACAAACGAAAAGACATTGAACACAACGCTTAACAATGCAAGTGCTACAATGGCTTCTGCAAAAGCTACGGTTGACAAATTTGGAAAAACTGCGGATAAATTAAACGCGTTAGAATTAGATCAAGTGATTAAGAATTTTGAAAATGCGTCTAAAAACTTAAATACATTGTTAGAAGATATGAATAATGGAAAAGGTTCTTTAGGAAAATTAGCAAAAGATGAAACGCTTGCTAACGAACTTGAAGCAACAATCAAAAATATGAATGAATTGGTAACAGACTTAAAGAAAAACCCAAGTCGTTATGTGAACATCTCTGTTTTTGGTAAAAAGCAACCAGTTCAGCCATAAGATCAAAACTAAAATTTAAATACTCAAAACTCACAAAAAGACTAATAAAAAATGATGAAGTACATTCCAAATGTAATCTTTCTTCTAATTATGATAGGAAGTATTTGGTTCTTTGCGCAAAACGTAAAGAAACTTATACGTAACATCAAATTAGGGAAAGAAATAGATCGTTTCGATCATCCTGCGGAAAGGTGGAAAACGATGGCTCGTGTGGCTTTAGGACAAGGTAAAATGACTGTTCGTCCTCTTGCTGGTATTCTACATGTTTTTGTTTATGTAGGATTTGTTTTAATCAATATCGAAGTATTAGAAATTATCATCGATGGTGTATTCGGAACACACCGTATTCTAAGTTTCTTAGGAGGTTTCTATAACGGAATGATTGGATTTTTCGAGATTTTAGCCTTTTTGGTGATGGTTTCGTGTATCATTTTCTTCTGTAGAAGAAACTTTGTAAAAGTTGGACGTTTTTGGAAACCAGAAATGAAAGGCTGGGCAAAAGACGATGCTAATTATATCCTAATTATGGAGGTTGCATTTATGTTGGCTTTATTTACAATGAATGGTGCAGATCAAGTGTTACAAAAAATGGGTGCACCTCATTATATCGAAACAGGATCTTTTCCAATTTCTTCTTGGTTAACGGCACCAATTATTAGTCAATTCAACGACATCACATTTATTACAATTATAGAAAGAGCAGCTTGGTGGTTTCATATCATTGGAATTTTCTTTTTCTTAAATTATTTATATTATTCAAAACATCTACATATCATTTTGGCTTTTCCAAATACATGGTTTTCTAAGTTAGAACCAAAAGGAGAATTCAATAATTTACAATCTGTAACAGATGAGGTAAAAATGATGATGGATCCAAATGCAGATCCTTACGCAGCACCTGCCGAACCACAGGGAGAGCCAGAAACATTTGGAGCAAAAGATATTTTTGATTTAAACAGAGTACAATTATTGAATGCCTACACATGTACGGAGTGTGGGCGTTGTACATCTGAATGTCCAGCAAATTTGACAGGGAAAAAATTATCTCCTCGAAAAATTATGATGGATACTCGTGATCGTTTAGAAGAAGTAAGTAAAAACATCGATGCAAACGGAAGTTTTGTGGATGATGGTAAAATGCTTGTCAACGATTACATTTCACCAGAAGAATTATGGGCATGTACATCTTGTAATGCATGTACACAGGCTTGTCCAGTAAATATCGATCCGTTATCAATTATTGTTGATTTACGTCGTTATTTGGTAATGGAACAATCTGCTGCACCAAACGAGTTGAACATGATGATGACAAATGTCGAAAACAATGGAGCTCCTTGGCAATTTAACAATGCGGATAGATTGAATTGGGCAAACGATTAAAATTGTAAAATACAATTACTCATTCTCAAAGAACTATTAATTTTTGTACATAACACACAAACACAGCACACATGGAAAATTTCTTAGAGGAAAAAATTGAAAACGGAGAAAGAGTAAGTCCTATTTTACCAGAAAATGTTAAAAATTATTTAATTGACATTGATGGAACAATTTGCGATGATATTCCAAACGAAGAACCAGAACGTATGCTAACAGCAGAATTATATCCAGATGCTTTAGAAACATTAAACAAATGGTACGACGAAGGACATATTATCACATTTTTTACATCACGTACAGAAGAACATCGTGAGTACACAGAAATTTGGTTGAAAAAACATGGTTTCAAATACCATGGACTTTTAATGGGAAAACCTCGTGGAGGAAATTATCATTGGGTTGACAACCATTTAGTAAAAGCGACACGATACAATGGTAAATTTACAGATTTGGTTGAAAAAAATGTTTCGATTCAAGTTTTTGATGATGGAAAACATTAAACCAAATCCATTCAAATAACACAAAGACTACAAAAAAATATGTCAAATATTACAGTTAAAACAATGGCTCAATATATGGCCGAAGGCAAACAACCAGAAGTTTTGTTTTGGGTTGGTTGCGCCGGAAGTTTTGATGACAGAGCTAAAAAAATAACACGAGCATTCGTTAAAATTTTAAATAATATTGGCGTAGAATTCGCCGTTTTAGGAACAGAAGAATCGTGTACAGGTGATCCTGCAAAGCGTGCTGGTAACGAATTTGTTTTCCAAATGCAAGCTATGATGAATATTGAAGTTCTGAATGCTTACGAAGTGAAAAAAATCGTTACAACTTGTCCACATTGTTTCAATACGTTGAAAAATGAATATCCAAGTTTAGGTGGAGAGTATGAGGTTTTGCATCATTCTCAATATTTACAACAGTTAATCAACGAAGGTAAATTGAAATTAGAAGGTTCTGAAACATTCAAAGGAAGACGAATCACTTTCCACGATCCTTGTTATTTAGGTCGCGGTAACGATGTGTATGAAGCGCCTCGTGAATTAATCGAAAAATTAGATGCCGAATTAGTCGAAATGAAACGTTGCAAAACACGTGGATTATGTTGTGGTGCTGGTGGAGCGCAGATGTTCAAAGAACCAGAAAAAGGAAACAAAGACATCAATGTAGAACGTACAGAAGAGGCTTTAGAGAAAGAGCCGCACATTATCGCAACAGGTTGTCCATTTTGTAATACAATGATGACAGACGGTGTAAAACACTTCGAAAAAGAATCAACGGTTATGGTAAAAGACTTAGCTGAATTGATTATGGAAGCGAAAGATTTATAATCGAATTTATAAAAATAATATAAAAAAGCCATCTCTTTGAGATGGCTTTTTTTGTACTAAAATTTTAACTTTCTAACATCTAACATCTAACATCTAAAATTTCCGTATCTTTGAAACACAAATTTTAAATAAAGAGAAAATGAATTTAGCAGACGATTCAAGAATTTGGATTTTTCAAGCCAATCGTAAATTCTCAACAGAAGAAAAGCAAGCTATTACAGCTAAACTAAATACTTTTATAGCAGATTGGAATGCGCATGGTGCTGAACTTTTAGCTGATTTTGATTTACCTTACGATCAATTTATTGTAGTTGGTGTAGACGAAAATCAAGCAACAGCAAGTGGTTGTTCTATCGATAAATTAACGAAAATCGTACGTGAAATTGATGCAGATTATTCGTTTGATTTATTGAATAGAATGTTAGTTTCGTATGAAAATGAGAAAGAAGTTTTTATTGAAAAATTACCAACATTCAAACAAAAAGTAAAAGAAGGAGAAATCAAAAATGTAAAAGTTTTCAATAATGGAATTTCTTCTTTGAATGATTTTAAAAATAATTGGTTGTTACCAATCGAAGAAAGTTGGGCAAAAACATTATTAAATTAAACGTTTAAAATCCAAAAAATAGTAAAGCCGAGTTTAGAAATAAGCTCGGTTTTATTTTTAATAAAATATTGTTGAAAAAACACTATTTTTACGTAATAATAAATTAAAAATACTATGAAAAACAAAGGATGTCTTATTGGTGGAGTGATTCTTTTAGTTCTTGCAGGAATCGTTTTCTGGGGAATTGGAGTTTCGAATACGATTAAAACAACAGACCAAGGTGTGCAAAAACAATGGTCGAATGTAGAAAATACATATCAAAAACGTTCAGATTTAGTTCCAAATTTAGTGAACACGGTAAAAGGTGCTGCGAATATGGAAAAAGAAACGTTAACAGCTGTAATTGATGCACGTGCAAAAGCGACTTCTAATCAAATTAAAATTGATGATCCAAGTCAATTAACAGATGCAAATATTGCGAAATTTCAACAAGCTCAAGATCAATTAGGATCTACATTAAGCCGTTTATTGGTTTCTGTTGAAAAATATCCGGATATTAAATTCAATCAAAACTTTACTTCTTTACAAGCAGAATTATCTTCTATCGAGCAAGAAGTTTTATTTGAGAGAAAAAAATACAACGATGCTGCAGAGAAATTCAATAACATGATTATAACTTTCCCTAACAGCTTAATCGCTGGTTTTACAGGTGCTACGAAAAAAGGTTATTTCAAAGCTGCTGCAGGATCTGAAAATGCTCCTAAAGTAGAATTCTAATCATTATGGGAAATAAGAAACATAAATTTCTTTCCTCAAAAGATGAAAAAAAAATAATCGAAGCCATCCAAAAAGCGGAGAAATATACAAGTGGGGAAATTCGAGTTCATATTGAATTCGAATCTTCTCCCAATCATTTTGATAAAGCTTTAGAGGTGTTTGAACGATTAGAAATGCACAAAACCAAAGATAGAAATGGTGTGTTGTTTCATGTTTCACCAACCGATCATAACTTTACAATTATTGGTGATAAAGGAATTGATCAAGTGACACCAGATGATTTTTGGGATGATATAAAAGAAGAGGTCATCAAGCATTTCAAAAAAGAACATTATGTAAAAGGGCTTTGTGAAGGAATAAAAAAAACAGGCAAAGCACTTAAAAAATATTTTCCTTATCAAGAGGATGATACAAACGAATTACCAGATGAAATTAGCTACAGTTAAATACTTTTTTCTAACTTTTTTTCTTTCAATTTTAACCGTTTTTGGGCAGACACCGGATGAATTGGTGAAGATGGAACATCCGCCTAAAAAGCTTGTGCAAGATTATGCACATGTTTTTGATGCAATGCAATTGGATGAATTAGAACGAAAATTAGTAGCCTATGATGATTCAACATCTACTCAAATTTTGGTATTAACAGTGAAGTCTCTAGATGGTTATCCGTTAGAAATGTTTGCAAATGATATTGGTGAAAAATGGAAAGTTGGTACACAAGGAAAAGATAATGGAGTTGTAATTGTTTTAAGTGAACAAGATCGTAAGATTACGATTAGAACAGGTTATGGAGCTCAAATTTATTTACCGCCAAGTGTCAACAAATCGATTATTGACAATGTTATTATTCCGTATTTCAAACAAGGTGATTATGCTGGTGGAATAAATGCTGGAGTCAATTCTATTTTTCAAGCTTTTGCAGGAAAATATAAGCAAGACAAACCAAAATCGCAAGAACCAGAAATGGATTGGCTTGCATTGATTTTTGCAATCGGTTTTTTCATCTTTATTTTTATTATTATATCGAAAGGTAAAGGTGGTAATAATGGCGGAAATGGTGGCAGACGAAGAAGTTTGTTAGATGATATTATCATTATGAACACAGGAAGTTCTGTTTTCGGTGGCGGAGGTTTCGGCTCAGGAGGAAGTTCTTGGGGTGGATCATCTGGTGGCGGAGGCGGCTTTGGTGGTTTCGGAGGCGGAAGCTTTGGAGGTGGAGGTGCTTCTGGTAGTTGGTAATATTTTTTTACATGAAACAGAATTATAGTATTAAATGGTTAATTGAAAATTATGAACAAGGGGTAAACCTGAAGTTTATATATTTTTGGGGACATTCTAATAAGTATAAAGAAGAAATCGGTAAATTTTGTTTCAGTCAATGGTTTCAATCTGAGTTCATTGTTAATGAAATTATTTTTAAGACGTCAGAACATTGGATGATGGCTCAAAAAGCATTATTATTTAATGACTTTGAAAATTTTGAAAAAATTATTAGTTCTGATTCTCCAAAGATTGCTAAAGAAATAGGACGTCAAGTAGATAATTTTAATGAGGAGATTTGGAATGCAATGAAATATAAAATAGTAGTTGCAGGAAATGTTCATAAATTTATTCAGAATGAATCATTAAAAGATTTTTTATTAAATACGAATGATAAAATAATTGTAGAAGCAAGTCCTGTTGATACAGTTTGGGGAATAGGTCTTACTCAAGATAGTAAAGATATTGATAATCTATATCTTTGGCGAGGAGAAAATTTGTTAGGGTTTGTATTAATGGAAGTTAGAGAATATTTGAAACAATTTAAATTAGATAATTTATTGGATTCAACTATACTTCCTCCTTGGAAAATGTATCCTGAATTAGATCAAGATGATATGTTTTGGAGAATGGGAAAAGGAGAAGATTATTTAATAAATTTTACACAAAAATATTTGAAATTATCTTTTGAAGACAAACTTTTATATTCTATAACTTATATAGAACCTCATAATTGGTTAGGCTTTTATGAAGATTTCTAATCTTAATTATTATATTAAATAAACCCAAAAATCCGAACGAAACCATTCGGATTTTTTTATGACTGAACATTATTCGTTAAATTCGTTTTCTAAATCAGTTTATGGAACTTCTCAATCATATTTACACCAATCAACGCAGCAATACAAACGATACGTCGGATGCGAGATCAGAATATCAGCGCGATTATGATCGTATTATTTTTTCGTCTGCCTTTCGTCGTTTGCAAAACAAAACGCAAGTTTTTCCTTTGCCAGGAAGTGTTTTTGTCCACAATCGATTGACGCATTCGTTAGAAGTTTCGTCTGTTGGGCGTTCGATGGGAAATTTGGTTGGAAAGTTTATTTCCGAAAATTATAAATTAACAAAGGAGTCGCAGGAGTTTTATAAGTACAGTATTCACGATGTGATTTCAGCGGCATGTTTATGCCACGATATCGGAAATCCAGCTTTTGGACATTCCGGTGAAGATGCGATTGCATCTTATTTTGATCGTCATGAAGCTGATTTGAAACAATACTTTACTGAAGCAGAATGGGCTGATTTAATCAATTTTGAAGGAAACGCAAATGCAATTCGAATTTTAACACAACAACAAAACGGAAAATCGGAAGGTGGTTTACGTTTGACGTATTCAACATTGGCTGCGATTGCAAAATATCCATGTGAATCGGTTGCAAAAGATAAAAATCAATTGCATCGTAAGAAATTTGGATTTTTTCAGGCGCAAAAGGAAGCTTTCCGAACAATTGCTGAAAAAACGAATATGATTTTGGAACAAGATTCACCAATTATTTACAAGCGACATCCGTTTGTGTGGTTGGTAGAGGCGGCTGACGATATTTGTTATTCGATTATCGATGTCGAAGATTCGCAACGTTTAGGAATTATTGATCATGATAAATGCCGAAAATTATTTTTGAATTTAGTTGAATCTTTAGATCCATCTCAAATTGATAAAACAAAAAATACATTAAAATCAATTTCAGATAAAAATGATCGAATAGCCTATTTACGTGCAAAATCAATTAATTTATTGACGCAAAAATCGGTTGAAGTTTACCAAAATAATTTTGATCAAATTGTAAAAGGAGAATTTAAAACGGCGTTATTAGATGTGATTAAAAATGAAACGGAACAAGTAACGAAACGAGTTTTAGACGAAATTCAACGTTTCTCGATTGAAAATATTTATAATCATCGTTCTGTTCTCGAAATTGAAAATGCAGGTTATAATGTAATGTCAGAATTGCTTTCGCAATTTATTCCTCCAATTTTAAAAGATGAAAAAGAACGCAAAACGTTTGAGAAAAAAGCCTTGCGTTTAGTTCCTGCTCAGTTTTTATATGAGAAAGGAACAAAGTATCAAAAGGTAATGGGAATTTTGGATTATGTTTCGGGAATGACTGATAATTACGCAACAGAATTATATCGTCGTATCAAAGGAATCGAAATTGGAATGACGATTTAAGTACGAAGTTAAAAATACGAAGCTCGAATTTAGAGAAATTGTCATGCTGAACTCGTTTCAGTATCTCATCAAAAATTAGCGAATTTGTTATTCCGACGAATGGAGGAATCTATAGATTCTTCATTTCGCTGAAGCTATATTCAGAATGACAAAAAATAATGAATTCTACGTTTCGTAAACTAGATAACTAATTTCTAGTCTCGAATAACGAATAACTAAATAACATCACACAATAATGAAAAATGTAACAATACGAGAAGCAAGAAAAGAAGATTGTCCTCGAATTTTAGAGTTAATTCACGAATTAGCTTTATACGAAAAAGCACCAGACGAAGTAACGGTAACCTTAGAAGAAATGGAAGAATGCGGGTTTGGAGATAAACCAGTTTGGGGTTCTTTGGTTGCAGAAGTGGACGGAAATGTGGAAGGAATTGCGTTGCATTACGATCGTTATTCGACTTGGAAAGGACGCAGATTATATTTGGAGGATTTGATTGTAACCGAAAAAATGCGCGGTTCTGGAATTGGTAAATTATTATTGGATGAATTAATTGTTTATGGAAAAGCGAATAATTACCACGGAATGGTTTGGCAAGTTCTGGATTGGAATGAACCTGCAATTAATTTCTATAAAAAATATAACGCAGATTTTGATCCAGAATGGATTAATGTTTCAGTGAATTTTTAAACAATAAAAAAGAATCCGTCTCACAACTTGAGGCGGATTTTTTTTGGTTATAATTGTTATTTTTTGTATATTTATATCTGATAATCAGATATTTGTCTATGAATTTCAAGTATTATAACCAAAATCAGACGGTGTTGTTTCCGTATAGTTTTGAGGAGTTGATTCCCGATAATCATCCTGTTCGGATTGTCAATGATATTTTGGAG
>NZ_JAOCHX010000090.1:0-2693 GCF_029843245.1 Empedobacter sp. GD03739
TTAAAAATGATTCATTCACTTTTTTTTTGATTTTATTTTACTTAATTTTAAGTAACATTTAACCTTACAATTATGAGTATAAAAATAAAACATATCCTGTTTTTACTCCTCGTTACGAAGTTTGCTAATGCACAAACAAATGATAGCATTAATCGCGTTGATAGCATTTCTTCACTCCCAACTCCTTCTATCGAAGAAGCTATTAAATATCCAAAAGTTACGTTCAAAGGACTTTTCCAAGGTCGCTATTTAGTCAATACTACAAAAAATGTTGACGTAAATGGACTGCATCATTCAGAAGGTTCTGTAACAAGTAATAATTTCATGCTCAAATATGTACGTGTGCAAATGCGTGCGCAAATTAGCAAAAGAACGGAAGTCGCTGTATTAGCTAACTTAGCCGATTTCAAACATGATACAAAAACAAAAGTGTTAGAAAATGCCTATTTAAAATATACGTTCAATCCAAAATTAGCTGTGACAGTCGGACAATTTAGACCTTGGTTTGGAATTGAAGAAACCTATCCTGTTGATATTATCAAAACATTGGATTGGTCAAATCAATATTCGGAATTTGGAAAATTAGGTTGGACAAGCTTCCAAATTGGTATGTCTGTTGGTGGTACTGTAAATGTTGGCAAAATGCCTTTACAGTACGCTGTTTCTGTTGTAAATGGTAATGGTAAAAACCAAGTAAATGACAACGATAATGGAAAACAATACTCAACACGTCTTGTTTTTGGATTAGACAAAAAGTATAACCTTAATTTAGGTTTAAACGGAGGTATTGGTGAAGTTTACAGTAAACAAGTTTATGCTTTGGGTGTAGATTTAAGTGGAACGATTAATTTAGCTCCAAAATGGGATTTAGATATGCAAGTTGAAGCAAAACAAGCAACTAATCACACAATGTATTTTGACTTGGACGAATCTCTACGCCCTGAAAATACTGATGAATATTTGGTTCGAGGAATTTACGTTCTACCTCATTTAAAATATCAAATCAATCACAAAAATCTTAGTGCTTTAGAATTTTCATTTCGTTATGAATATCTTGATCGAAACTTTCGAATTAATTCAAATCCAAGAGAAACTTATACACCAATGTTTGGATTAGAATTTTTGAAAGATTACGGTGCAAGAATCCAAGTAGGAGTACAATTCGATCGATACAAAGAGCAAAAAGAAAATACGTCTATATATAATAATAATCTATTCATTGTCCAAGTACAAAGTAGATTTTAATCTCTAAAAATGATCATCTATGAAAGAAGTTAACATTCGTAATGTAGCAATTACGTTTATCATCGCTGTCATTCTTTGGAATATTCCAACTCCAGACGGAGTCGCTCCTAATGCATGGCATTTGTTTGCAATTTTTGCAGCAACAATTATCGGAATTATTTTAAAGGCAGCACCAATGGGTACAATGTGTATGTTAGCCATTGGAGTGACAGCATTAACACAGGTGTTAGCACCTGATGATGCTGGAAAATCAATTACCAAAGCTTTAACTGGTTTTGGTGATAAAATTATTTGGTTAATCGGAATCTCGTTCTTTATTGCACGTGGTTTTATCAAGACCGGTTTAGGTAATCGTATTGCCTTCATATTTATCCGAATTTTCGGAAAAAGTTCATTAGGTTTAGCCTATGGCTTAGGTTTAGCAGATTTATGTTTAGCTCCTGCAATTCCAAGTAATACCGCTAGAGGAGGTGGAATTATTTATCCAATTATGAAATCTATGGCTATAAGCTTTGATTCTCACCCAGATAAACCTGAAACTCATAAAAAGTTAGGGTCATTCCTTACTTTAAATAGTTATTATATGAACTTGATTACTTCATCTATGTTCTTAACAGGAACTGCAAGTAATCCAATGTGCCAAAAATTTGCCGCTGATTTAGGAATTAATATTACATGGATGTCATGGGCAGCAGCTGGTTTTGTTCCTGGAATGGTTGCATTTATCATTGTACCTCTCGTTCTTTATAAAATATTCCCTCCAGAGTTAAAGAAAACTACTGATGCACCTAAAATGGCTGCGCAAAAATTAAAAGAAATGGGCGCTATAACAAAGCATGAATGGTTGATGCTTTTAGCTTTTGTTATCTTATTATCTTTATGGATCTTCGGTGGATCTTTATCTATTGATGCTACAACAACCGCATTCATTGGATTAACATTATTATTGTTAACTTCCGTTTTAACTTGGGAAGATGTAAAATCTGAAAAAGGTGCTTGGGATACAATTGTATGGTTTGCTGTATTAGTAATGATGGCGAGTTCATTGAACGAATTAGGTTTCATTGATTGGTTCAGTAATTTGATTAAAGGTGAAATTGGTGGTTTAAGCTGGCAAGTTGCTTTCCCAGTTATTGTATTAGTTTATTTCTTTAGTCACTATATTTTTGCAAGTGCTACAGCTCACGTTGCGGCTATGTATGCAGCCTTATTAGGTGTTGGTGTTTCTTTGGGCGTCCCTCCTATGTTATTAGCTATGATGCTTGGTTTCATGGGTTCTATCTACGGAGTTTTAACACATTACGGACATGGTCCTGCACCTGTTTATTTTGGTAGTGGTTACGTAGAATTGAAAACTTGGTGGTTAAAAGGATTAGAAATCGGAATTGTTTTATTGATTATCTATATGGCAGTTGGTGGACTTTGGATGAAAGTCTTAGGATATTATT
>NZ_JAOCHX010000091.1:0-2616 GCF_029843245.1 Empedobacter sp. GD03739
TTTAATAATCAAACAGATAATTCTATATATCTTGTCTAACTCTATTTCTGCTACGTCTATAATCTAACTAACATAGTTTTTATTAAGCTAGTTTGGTTCATTACTAACCCAGTCTAGTTACAAACCGAGAGAATTTGAATTCTCTCACCCTAAGTTTTACATTCAAGACATCAACAACTTACTTCTGAACATCGTCTGTATACTCTGCAATCATATAAACTTATTCAATAACTAAGTCAGCTTACTTTTATACATTATTGATTATATTCTAAGCCGCACCATCTTACTTAAACATCCATCTAATTAATTATTTCTTTGATAACTCTTCCTAAAATTTGTTCCGTACACAAAAAATGAGGTAAAATTTACCTCATTTTTTATTATTGTAATACTTTATTTTTTTATGATTTTGGTTAAATCTTTAGAATCATTTATACGAATAAGATATATACCTGCTTTTAATTGACTAAGGTTAATTTGATTGTTGATAAACTTTCCTTCTAAAATTAGTTTGCCTGTCGTATCATAAATTTGATAGTAATAACTTTCGATAGCTTTTCCATTTATCATCAAAATATCACTAATTGGATTTGGATAAACTCTAAATTGCTCTTGAGAAACTGTTTTCACCTCTTCTGTGCTTAATGTTTTAGATGCAACAACTGCTGTATAGGGAGGTATTGGCATTCTAGGCCTTCCATTATCTTCTAATCCTCCAATTGTTTTTACCTTAACACATCGACAATTCATCGCAACATAAGGATCGATATCATCATTAAAAGCTGTCATATAATTATTTGATCGATCAAAAGTTAATGCAATAGATCTACCTAAATAATTTGAAGTTAATGAACTTGACCATATTCCTGTATAATAAGGACTAATGTCATAACTAGCTGTACTATTTTTAGCAACACTTCTATAACCTCTTAAACCTATGAATGGATAATTTCCTATACTATAACTAGAATCATAAAAATTAAATCCTAATATTTTTCCTGATGAATTTTTGATTAATTTCCCTTTAAAATCAGATTCAATAGTATAATATTTAGCTGTATTCATCCCTTTTTTAGCCCAAGGAGTCATACCTAAATCTCTATATGATATGATCGCTACATCTGGTAAATCTGGGATTCTCCAACCTTCAGGACATGGATCAAAAGGCGATTTTTTGTCAGAATGTCCCCATCTGTCACTTGCTATATTTACCTCATCTATAACCCAGTCTGTACCATTATTATAATTAGGGTTTGAAGGATGACTAGGAGATAAATTGCTAGGTATCATATATACAAGAGGATTCTTAACAGAATATGATAAGTTCTTACTTACTTTTTCTGTTATTTTATCTGTTGATAATGCAGTTGAATAAGAGTTATAAGGAACAATATAATTACCTGAGGTATTGTTATAAATACTTTCTGATAATGTAGTGTAGCTAATGACACCATTTGAAGCTGTTGTCCCTAAATAAATTTCATATGAAGAACCATCTGGATTTGTGAATGAAGGTATTGGGTCTTTTCTTCCCCATTGATATTGCAATCCTCCTGACACCTTAATTCGTTGTAATTCAGCAGCCGTAGGAGATGTTGATGCATTTACAGTAGGAAATAAATCAAGAGCACCTAAATTTCTATCCATAAATTCGGTATCAAGCACATTATCTTTTTGTGCATAATTAACATAATTATATGCTGCAGTATTTGGTTCACTTGTTACATAACGAATAGAATTAATCTCATTATCTGTCACCCAAATATGCCATGACCAATAAATAGGATTCGTGATACTTCCATTGTGTAAAGTAACAACAGCATTACCACTTTGATTAGGATTTATTTTTATATTAATTTTCGTTGTATTAACTCCATTCAAACTCCCCGGGTTAGGATTAGATATAGATGTTGCTTTAATTAAATTTGTATTAGTAGTCCATAATACATTAGTTTTTAAATTATTGTAATTTATATTATTTAAAATTGCTTTATTGTTAAGATATTCACTCTGCATTGCAAATGCTTTATTTATAGGAATTTCAATCGTATTCTCAACAGATTTTTTTACTACCTGATATGAATTAGGATTATTAATCCCTTCTTTGAATACTGGATAAGTCATTTCATCTGTAAAAAATTCTGTAGGAAAATCATATTCATTTACTACATAAAGGGGATCCTTTATACAACGACATCCCATTGCATCTGAAGTATAACTTTCGTTTAAAGGGTAAAATTGATAACGTCCAGTCACATTAGATAAACTTGTATCAGGAACGTCAGGTTGAAAACCATCAGGTATTATACGTAAAGCTCTTGCTGTTATAGCAGGAGATGAATCCCACCAACGCATCATCGTAGCTGTCCATAAATAAACTTCATGCATATCTGTATATTGTCCTCCTTGAGTAAATCGAGATAATAAACCTGTTCCATTAAAAATACCCATATTTTGATTACCAACAGATGTAGCATCAACTCCAACATTAGGATATACTTTCATACCTTTCATATAGGAAACAGTATTATCCGTAGGTTTTATTATATATGACTTATTGGCTTTAAAAACATCATGTTGTAATCTTCCCCTTGTTAGGAACATTTAAAAGTATAA
>NZ_JAOCHX010000092.1:0-2562 GCF_029843245.1 Empedobacter sp. GD03739
TAATGTATTATTCTCTAATAAAGCAATACTAATGATTCAAGATTCATTTTCATAAAAAAAACACTTCTAAAAAATCTAGAAGTGTTTTAAAATAATAGCTGAATAAAAATAAAATTTCATTAAATATTTTAAATTATGGCTTTTCTAAAACTAAAATAACCGAAGAAGTCTTTGCCATTACGTTATTTAGATTAGTAGTGATAATAGGTTTACCTATATTTAGGGTAGTACCTGTTGGTATATTTCTCTCAGCACATGCAAATTTTATAGTATGCTCTCCAAGTGCCATATTTGAAAGCGTCGCATTCAAATTCAATGTTCTATAATTACCTACTCCCGCATTTACAGTACCCAATCGAACAAAATCTAATTTATCATCTAAATATATTCCACAGGCAAAACTACTGTTCTGATCACTTGTTTGTACCAATGTTTGCACAGAAATCGTAACTAAGTTTACTGATTTTGATATTTTAATTTTCTGATTTAAATCCGAAAGCTCTTTCCAATGTGAAGCCATTACTTGTCCTTTAGTATATGGTACAGCAAGGGTACTTGAACTACTTGTTCCCGGAAAACTTACACCATTAAAGGTTGAATTAGCATAAGATCCGGTCAAAACCATTCCTTCCAAAAAACCCTCAGGTAAATCAAAATTCTTCCAGAAATTGTTATTTAAGGCATTTCCTGAAATTAAATCGCCTTGTTTACCAGCTGTTCCAATTTTTGCATCTGTTCCGTTGAATCTGATTTCTTTGGAAACATTTGTCGTACCATTTATATCCAACGTGGTATGAGGTTTCTCAGTTCCTATTCCTACCTGAGAAAATAAATTTGGACTAATGGCTACTAAAAAGATAAATATCTTATTTTTCATAATTGGTTAATTGTTAGTTATAAACAGGTTCATTATTATTAGGATCTGGTATTTCAAATACTTCTACTCTTAAAGTTGACTGCGCCATAAAATCGTTAATATTTGTATATACCGCCTTTCCTATTCCAAAATCTCCTGTAAATGAATTTATTGATCCTCTTCTTTTACAGGCAACTTTTGCAGTGTATTCCTTTTTAGGTAAATTTTCAGTAGATCCAAGCAAAGTAAATGTATAAAATGGTGCTCTAGATGCTGTAGGTTGATTTAATGTAAATATTCTAACTCCTTTTAATTGATCGTCCACAAATACACCACATGCAAAATCAACCCCTGCATTTGTAGAATTCGAATTAAGATGAACAACTGTTTCAAAGACTAATCCAATTTTATTAACAGAGTTATTTACTTTGAATGTTTTTGTTAATCCCGTAATTTCTCCTCCACTACCATTTCCAGCTAAAAAACTAGATAAAGACATATTTTTTGTATACAATGCTCTATTTGTAGTTCCATCAGTAAGTATTAATCCACTTTCTGTATTGGACGCCTCATAGTTTATAAGATAATACGTTTCAGGTTTGAACTCAGGTCGTCTTAAAACTTTCCACGTCGGAGGTTGGTTCGCTCCTTGAGAGACTAATACCGATCCTACTTCTCCTAATTTTCCAATAGTTGTTTCGTCTCCTCCCAAATAGATTTTACTTCTAATCCCTAAATCTCCCTGAACATCCAAAGTCGTTCTTGGTGCATTGGTATTGACACCTACTTGAGCAAATAAAGAAGAACTAATAAATACTAAATTTATTAGTAGTATATTACTGAATATTTTCATACTTAATTATCTTGTCACTTTTACTAATTCGCTCACATCAAATTTCAATACAGATTGTAACATAAAATTATTTGTTACTGCTGAAGCATTCAATGCGCGCCCTATTACTAAATCCACATTAGTACCTGATGTAGAAATTCTTCTACATCCTACTTTCAATGTATGTTCACCGGTAGTTACATCATTTACCGTATAATTTAATGTATAAATAGACTGATTGCTGGCTCCTTTACGAGGAATTCCGTCAATTTGGTCCGCTCTTAATGCGACCAAAACATTATCAATAAAAATACCACACATAAATTTTATGTTTTGATCAGTAACATTTCCTATATTCCCAGATTCAATACCAGTCTGAAACATAATATTGATTTTATTTTTTGGATCGTCTACAGTAAATTTTGTGCTTAAATCAGGTGATAATTCTTTCCAACTAGATAAAGTTGAGACTAATAGTTCTCCTAAAGAACTTGTCAAGATACCATCGTTGCTATTCGTATCAAATAACAGCCCATTCTCACTTGTATTGATAAAACTACTCGTGGTTCTATATTCCCCATTTTCATAAAATCCCACTTTGGCATTCTTCCATAATGGAGCACTCCCATCCCCTTGAGAAACAAGGATGTCATTGTAATTTCCGGTATTACCATCAGTAGTTTTTGAGCCTCCTACCTTAAGTTCTTTTCTAAGCATAATATTTCCATTAACATCAAGAGATGACTGTGGCACCTCTGTACCTATTCCTATTTGAGCAGATACAAGTTTGGACAGAAATAAAAACAAAGAAAAAGCTTTTGTTTTTTTCATATTTAAATTTTAATTGGTTGATAACTACCTTAATAAAAGGTTT
>NZ_JAOCHX010000093.1:0-2474 GCF_029843245.1 Empedobacter sp. GD03739
CTACAACAAAATATGAAATTCACCCTATTCCAAAACTTCAACGAGGTAATAAACACCATACCAGTTGAGCAAATCGTAACAGAAATCAAAGAAGGCGCATACAAAAGTCAAATCTTGTATTTGCGTAAATCCTTAGAACAAGGTAAGATGGAACCATACGAAAAAGCAAAGAAATCATTACTAGCTTTTACACCAAGTGCAACATTCAAGGGAGGTAGAAAATTAGACTACCTCCAACATTACAATCAACTAATCGTACTGGATATTGATAAAGTAGAAAAAAATAAGCTTGCCGAAATCAAACAAAAAGCGATTGAATTAAGTACAACATTTATGGCATTTATTAGTCCATCAAACAACGGATTAAAGCTATTCATCAAGGTTTCAACCAATCAAGACGAACACAAAAATACGTACAACATTGTCAAAGAATTTTACGAAAAAGCGTTAGAAATCGAAATCGATAAATCCGGAAAAGACATTACACGTTTATGTTTCTATTCTTATGATCCAGAAATCTATTTTAACCCAAACGCAGAAATTTTTTCTTGTTATTCTGAACTTGTTTCAGGATCTCACCAAATAAATAATCAATCTCATTTCAATGAAACACATCGAAACCATCCACAGAATAGTTTTACAGAAACGTATCAAAACCCATTTACACCAGATACGAATACGCTCATTGAACATTGCGTTAGATTCACAAAACAGAAAATGGATTACGTCGAAGGAAACAGAAATAACTTTGTACATCAATTAGCGTGTAACCTAAACCGAAAAGGAATCAGTTATGCAGAAGCATTAGGCTTCATTTTATCCGATTACAATTACAACGAAATCGAAGTAATGAATGCAGTAAAAAGTGCGTACAACAATACACACGAATTTGGTACTGATAAGGTGTATAAAACACCGAAAACAAAGGAAAAGACAAATCCGAAAAGTAGTTCAACAAACGAGGAAGAAATCGACGATGACGAAGAAAAACCTGCTGCCATAGAACGATTGGAAATGTTCCTAAATAAAAGGTACAACTTTAGGTACAACATTGTAACAGGAAAGTTGGAATACAAAAAGGTTCGCAACCAAATGTATAAACCAATAACCGACTTTGTAGAAAACTCAATTTTAAGAGAAGTATTAAAAGCTAAAGTCAAATGCAGTATTCAAGGATTACGCTATTTATTAATGTCGGATTATGTCGAACAATTTGATCCATTCAAAGATTATTTTTCGACGTTGCCAGAGATAAATCAAGAAGTAGATTACATCACCGAATTAGCCAATACCATCACAACTACCAATCAAGAATTATGGTTAGAGTGTTTCAAGAAATGGTTTGTTGCAATGGTGGCTTGTGTAACCAACGAAAAAGTAGTCAATCAAACAGTTATTGTGTTCAGTGGGAAACAAGGAATAGGAAAAACAACGTGGATGGAAAAGTTAGTACCTAAACCTTTAAAAGACTATTTGTTTTCAGGTACGATTAATCCAAACAACAAAGACACCTTAATCCATTTGGCAGAATGTATGTTAATCAACTTAGACGAATTAGAAAACCTAAATAAAACAGAAATCGGTTCTTTAAAAGAAATCATAACGAAATCCCATATCAGAATGAGAAAAGCATACGGACACAACAATGAAACCTTACCACGTAGAGCATCATTTGCAGGTTCGGTAAATACAGCTCAATTCCTAAATGATACTACTGGTTCAAGAAGATTCTTATGTTTTGAAGTAGAACATATTGAATACCATCACAACGTAAATTTAGATAATTGCTACAAACAAGCCCTACAATTAATAGATCAAGGATTTAGATATTGGTTTAACAACGAAGAAATTAAAAACATCAACCAAAACAACGAGCAATACCAAATCAAATCCCCAGAAGAAGAATTGCTATTAACCTGGTTCGAGAAAGCCGATAAAGAAACAGCAAATGCCTTTTTAAATGCAACCCAAATAGCTACAAGGTTAGCTTTTTTCAGTAACATCAACATTAATAGCGGAACAGTAAATCAATTGGGTAAAGCATTAAAGAAACACGGTTTTATGAGGATTTCAAAAAATGGTTCGTATGTCTATGCAGTCAAAGAATTAGAATACGATCAAGTACAAAAAATGAACAAAGAGTTAGACTAAAATGTCATTCTGAACTCGTTTCAGAATCTCATCCTAATTGTCATATTGAGCTTGTCGAAATATCTAATATCTAAAATCTAACATCAAAAATCTCAATACTATGTGCAAAAATCCCCTTACTTTTCCTTACTTTTTAAGTACTCAAAAAACGTTAAAATTTCATTGTAATACTCAAATATACAACGAATTATACCAAGTAAGGAAAGTAACCAAATTTGACCAAAAGAAAAAATTGTAAAATTCTCAAAATAAAAAACTGGAAACATAAGCTAAAATCAAAGAAAAGGAGAACCATTGGTTCTCCTTATTGCATTAATATCTTC
>NZ_JAOCHX010000094.1:0-2181 GCF_029843245.1 Empedobacter sp. GD03739
ATATAATAAAATGTTATGTATACTAACTAAATATTAGTACCCAGGAGTCTGAGTCATATTTTTATTTAAATTTAAAACTGATTGTGGTATTGGCAATTGCCATTTGTGATCTCCAGCTTTTAATGTTTGTTCTGAAGAAGCAGTTCCTGTCCCATTTGCTAAGTAACCGTTTCCACTACGTTGAATACCGCTTGTGTAAACAGAAGAGATACCAGCAACTCCTTGTAAACGTTTTAATGTAAACCAACGATCTCCGTTTTCGAAAGCTAATTCTTTACGACGCTCTAATTGAATTGCATCAAAAATTGCAGCTCCAGTTTCTCCACCTGTATAAGTAGAATAACGTACATCTCTCAATTTATTTAAAGTTATCAAAGCAGCACCTTGATCTCCTGATAAATATTGCGCTTCAGCTAAGTTAAGAATTGCTTCTTCAACACGTAAGTAACGTCCGTTATTCAATCCTAATTTTACTGCTCCATTAATGTATTTATTAACTGCAATAACAGCCTCACCATCATGGTTTTTAGGGTTAAATACTTTAAAATATGCATTAATACGCTCAGATTCAGATTTTTGATTATACAAAGCATAAAAATCTTTATCTACAGCATATTCAATTACGATATTTTCGTTCGTTGCTCCTTGACTATAGTTAGTACCAATTGTTGGATCTCCAGAATTGATAAATGGAATTTCAAATAAAACACCATTACTATTATTAGAAGTCCATAACCCTGCTAATTGAGCTTGAGTTGCTGGAGCAACTGCATCAACAGCTGGTTTAGAAAATTCAATCGATTTTTTATAATCTCCTTTATATAAATATACTTTTCCTAATAAAGCTTGCGCTGCAGATTTACCCATAACAGAAGTTTCTGAAGAAGCTTCTAAATTTGGAATTGCAGCTTCTAAATCTGTTATAATTTTATCATAAGATTCTGTAATCGTAGCATCACGTTTTGGCATTGCTGTAGGATCATACTTGTCTACGTAAGCAATACCAACAGTAGAACTTGCTTCTGCAGACTGTGTTGGAATCTCAGCATATGTACGAGCTACTTCAAAATGAGCCAATGCACGAACTGCTTTTGCTTGTGCAATTACATTATTTTTGAAATCTCCATCTTGTAAATTATCTGTATTTGCTAAAATAATATTAGCTCTAGAAATAATATTATAAGATGACGAATAAATACTCGTAGGAACTGAATTTGAGTTATATGACCAAGTGTGTGCTCTTTGACCTGCACGACGTCCATTTGGATCTAAGATTAAATTATCTGCTAAGATATCTCCTACAGAAACAATATCACTTGCATTACTTAAACCTGCAAAGTAACCTGCTTGAGAAAATCCTTGATAAACACCATTTAATGCCGTTGTGAAATCAGATTCGGTTTTATAATAATCAGCAAATTCAATTTTATCGTAAGGTTTTTGATCGATATCATCATCACTACAAGATGTAAAACTTAATGCACAAGCTAACAATGATAATACTAATATATTTTTTTTCATTTTGTTATAATTTTTTAGAATGATACATTAAATCCGATAGAATAAGAACGAACTAATGGATAAGAGAACGCCGTAAAAGAGTTTGATACATATCCTGACGAACCTACTGCACTACTTTCACTTGTTCCTGTACCTGCAATTGGGTTACCATGGTAATTTGTCCACAATGCTAAGTTTTGAACTTGAGCAAACATTCTTAAGTTTTTGATAAATGTTCCTTTTACTAAATCAGTAAAATTATATCCTAATGATAAACTACGGAATGCGATATAATCAGATTTTTCTAAATATTTTGTTGAATATTCTGGCCCTGTTGTATTTGGCAAAGCAAATGAAGCATTATCTCCAGCTTGTTTCCAATAATCAGCAGCTTCTACAACATGGTTATCTAAAGATGTTGGATCTGTTAAGTAAGCATATGTATTGTTATACATATATCCACCTGCAGAATAAGTAAAGTCTGCATTAATATCAAATCCATAGATTTTAGCATTCAAACCGAAACCACCCATTAAAGTTGGAAGTGGAGTTTTGTTAGTCGCTACTGCATCACCTCCATCATAAACGTCTGTTACATTCCCATCTTTATCTAAGTATAAATCTTTACCAGTATTTGCATCAACACCTGCATGACGTACTAAATAGAATTGATAAGGTTTC
>NZ_JAOCHX010000095.1:0-2106 GCF_029843245.1 Empedobacter sp. GD03739
AAAATCACCTTCACAGTCGTATTTTAAACACACCGTTTACGGACTTCGATTTCTGCTTAAATCGGAAGGTTTGAGCTATGATTATTTGAGTCTTCCGGAAATTAAAAGAGAGAAAAAACTGCCTGTAGTGCTTAGTAAACAGGAGGTTTGGCAGATGTTGTCCGGCTGTAAACTTTTAAAACATAAAATTTTGATCGGCATTCTTTACGGCTGCGGATTGCGCTGTATGGAAGTTCGAAATCTCCGTTTGTGCGACTTAGATTTTGGTCGAAAACAACTCAAAGTGGTTCAGGGAAAAGGCAAAAAAGACCGCTATTTACCACTTTCCGAACATCTGATTCGTGGGCTCAAAAAGTATATCGAAGCGGAAAAACCGGAAGATTATCTCTTTGGAGAACCTCGTGGAGGGCGTGCTGGTGGCGATTTCGATTCCCGTTACTCCCAGCGCGGCGTTCAGTGGGCGGTAAAGCAGGCATCAAAAACGGCAAATATCCTGAAAGAAGTGAGTGTCCATACGCTTCGGCACAGTTTTGCGACGCATCTTCTGGAAGATGGGATGGATATTTTGAGCATCAAAAATCTTCTCGGTCACGAAAGTATCGATACCACGCTGGTTTATCTTCAAATTGCCCAGCTTTCAACCCAAAAACTCTTTTCACCGCTCGATACCCTTTTTTCAGAATTTGGGAAAAAATGAGCGGTTTAAAAACCTCAAAAAAACAGTCAGTTCAACCTCAATCTCAACCTCAATACGAAGTCGCCGATGTTTTAAACAAATTAGGTTCAAAATTGGAAGATTTAGGACTTAATTCTTGGCAATTACGAACACTTTCAGCGTTGAAAAAATGCCGTACCTCTGCTTTGGGTGGTCATATTGACGCTTGTGATGAATGTGGAAATGTAAGCATCAGTTACAACTCCTGCCGAAACCGTCATTGCCCAAAATGTCAGAGCAAAAACCGAGAGCAATGGATTGAAAATCGGGAAACCGAACTGCTTCCGGTACCTTATTTCCACGTGGTTTTTACGCTTCCTGATGTATTGAACAAAACCGCGCTTCACGAGCCCAAAATGTTGTACGATTTTTTATTTGAATCTGCCTGGGAAACGCTTCAAACGTTTGGTGAAAATCGAGGTTTAAAAATGGGAATGATTGCTGTTTTGCACACTTGGGGGCAGAATCTGAGCCTTCATCCGCATTTGCACTGCATTGTTCCGGGCGGTGGAGTGGATGAAAGCGGAGCTTGGAAAAATCTACGTTCAGACGGCAAATTTTTGTTTCCGGTAAAGGCTTTGAGTAAAGTTTTCAGGGCTAAATTTTGTGAGAAATTAAAAGATAAAAACTTTGAAGAGTATACCAAAATCAGGCAAAATCTGTGGGAAAAGTCTTGGGTTGTTTACGCCAAAAAGCCTTTTGGAAGCCCAAAATCTGTGGTAGAATATTTGGGCAGATACACGCATAAAATCGCCATCAGCAACCAGAGAATCAGGAAAATTGACGCGGAAACGGTAACTTTTTCTTACAAAGATTACCGCCAAAAAGGCATCAAAAAGCAGATGGTTTTGAGCCATGAAGAGTTTATCCGCCGTTTTGTGATGCATATTTTACCGAAAAGATTTGTAAAAATCCGTCATTATGGTTTTTTGAGCAGCACCTGGAAGCGTATCAAACTTAAAAATCTACAACAAAATTTAGGCATCCAGCCCAAAGAAAAGCTTCCGCCAAAAGCTTTTCAGCCGAAATGTACGTGTTGTAAAGATGGAAATCTTGTGACGATTGCCACGTTCGATCTACGAGGTCCGCCAAGTTGGTTTTTGGAGATGAGCCGAAATTTACCTGCTCCTAAATCTGCATTTTAGCGGATTTGGGTAAGGGAAATGTTAACCTAACGTGAAGGAAAGCACGATAAAACCAAGAAAAACTCGCCAAAATCACCCACAAAAAAAGAGACTCTTCTCAAAGTCTCTTGTATCTCTAAAAATCTTTTGTCGATAAACCCATAGTGTGGGAAAATACCCAACCAAAAGCTGCCGAAGGTTCCGTTCAACAGGGTTTTCATTGTTCGTGCTGCGCACGCAACGAAAACTTAGCTATTAGCGGTAGTT
>NZ_JAOCHX010000096.1:0-2026 GCF_029843245.1 Empedobacter sp. GD03739
AAACTGGTCAGGAATGTCTGATATTGCTAACGCAGTACAAATTCAACGTGGTTTAGGATCTTCTAAATTAGCGATTTCTTCTGTTGGTGGTACGTATAACTTCGTAACAAAAGCTACAGAAAAAAGACAAGGAGGTTTCTTTAGTGCAGGTTTAGGAAATGATAACTTTTTCAAATCTACATTAGCTTATAACACTGGTTTAATCAATGATAAATTTGGTGTTTCTGTTATGTTGACTCACTGGCAAGGTGATGGATATAACGAAATGTCAGCAGGTCAAGGACAAAACTATTTTATCTCTTTTGGTTACAAGCCAGCTGAAAACCACACGTTAAATATTATTTTAACAGGTGCTCCACAATGGCACGACCAAAACTCAAGAAACAAAATTTCTGATTTCTTGAAATATGGAAAAAAATACAACAGTAACTGGGGTATGTTAAACGGTGATAAATTCAACGAAAGAAGAAATTATTACCATAAACCAGTGACTAACTTAAACTGGGATTGGGATATTAATGATAAAACATCTTTATCTACAGTTGTTTACGCTTCTTGGGGTAGAGGTGGAGGATCTTCTTCTGCAGGAACTAAAATTGGTACAGATGGTCAAAGAAACTTACAAGAAGTTTATGATTTACAATCAGTAGCTGGTGGTGAAGCTTCAGGACGTATTTTGTCTTCTGTTAATAATCACCAATGGTACGGAATGGTATCTAACTTAAACCATAAATTTACAGAAAACTTAAGTTTAAATGTAGGTTTTGATTTGAGAACATACAAAGGAGAACACTTCCGTCAATTAAACAATACATTAGGTGCTGATTATTATACAGAAAAATATAATAAACAACATCCTTCATACCAAGTTAATCAAACTTATTCAAGAAATCCATGGAAAGCATTGAATGATTTCGCTGATAACTACTCTCAAAAATTAGGTTGGGATTATAGCGAAAGAATTAACTACGGAGGATTATTTGCTCAAGTAGAATATGCTAAAGATGATTTTACGGCATTCTTCCAAGGATCTGTTTCTAATCAAGGAAATCAACGTTGGGATTACTTCAACTACGAAGCTGGTAAAGATAAATCTGAAAAAGTTACAAACTGGGGATATAACTTAAAAGGAGGTGTAAGTTATACAATCGCTGAGGCGCACCAAGTATTTGCTAATGCAGGATACTACTCTCGTCAGCCATTCAATGATAACTTATTCATGAATTATAAAAATGATATTAACCCATTTGCTGAGAACGAAAAAATCTTAGGTTTAGAATTAGGATACAAATTCAAAGCAAGAAATTTCTGGGCTAATTTCAATGCATATTACACAACTTGGGAAAACAGAATCACTTCTTCTAGTAAATTCATCGACGAAAATGGAGATGCTAATTATCCAGGAATTGTAAATGCTTATGTGTACACAGTTAACCAAGGTGTAAAACAAGAGCACAAAGGTTTAGAAGTTGAATTAAACTACAAACCAATGCGCGAATTAACTTTAACAGGTTTCGGATCTTTAGGTGACTGGAAATACAAAGGTCAAGCAACTACAACAGATTATGATGAAAATCAAAATGTAATTGGGGCTGCTAGAAAAGAGAACTGGGACGGTTTAAAAGTTGGTGATGCTGCGCATACTCAATTTGGTTTAGGTGCTAAATACGAATTCTTAAAAGGACTTTCTGTAGACGCTGATTATCGTTACAATGGAGATTTATATTCTTCTAAAGTAACAGAAAAAGACGGAAACTTAGAATTACCTTCTTACAATTTAATGGATGCAGGTATTACTTGGAACCAAAAATTGACTGCAAAAAATAGATTAACTTTACGTTTCAACGTAAACAATGTATTTAATCACATTTATATTTCAGAATCTTCTACAAATATTCAGCAAGCTGACGGTGTAGAAAATTACAAAGGAGTTAACGTAAACAACCAAGTTTATTTCGGATACGGAAGAACTTGGAATGCTACAATAAAAATTACAATATAATTAGTTGTTATATATAATTTATAA
>NZ_JAOCHX010000097.1:0-1948 GCF_029843245.1 Empedobacter sp. GD03739
GTTAAGAAAAAGATTTGATCGCAATAATCTTCCATCTGTTCCAAATTTTTCTGCGTTTTATAAAAAGAAAAATATCGTTCTTCTGAATCTGCATTGATGTATCTCGGTGCAGGTCTTTCTTCGTCTTTAATCTCTATTGGTTTATATAAACCTAATCGAATTATTTCTGTTGAAGTATAAATTTTCATTAAACGAGTTTTATTTCTTCCTTTTTCAAACAGAAATTCATTTACTGAAACTAACTTTTCAAACTTATTAATCCAATGTAGCTTATCTTTTGCATATAAAAGTTGATGTTTGATAAAATCAGCAATTTCAGAATGAGAAATCTCAAATATTTTGTCAATTAATGCTTGACAATACCCGTCATTTGTAAGAGGTTCTTCCTCTATAATATCAAATTCTTCTGACTTTACATTGTGTAAAGCAACTTGTGTAAACTCTTTGAATTGTACAGTTTCTTTTATCAAATACTTCATCATAAATTAAGTTTTAGCAATTAACCTTTTATAGTGTAATTTGATGTAAATTAACATATTACAAAGACAAAATGTGTCGCTGGAGAGATTATTTGCTTTCTTATTTTATATATTGCTCTACTGCTTTATCTAATTCGTCGTTTACGATTTTTGCATAGATTTGAGTTGTTCCAATATCTGAGTGATCTAACAATTTTGAAACGTACTCAATACGCATTCCGTTAGCTAAAGCTTGGGTTGCAAATGTATGTCGGCTTAAATGGAATGATAACGAGAATGGAAATTCTAATTCTTTACCGATTCTACGCAATTTCTGACCACATAAAGTATTTTTGGCAGCTATTACTTTTAGTTGGTATTCGTTGGATTGTTCGAAGAAATTTGCTTCTGAAATGATTGGAAAAATAAAATCATCTGATTCGGAAGTTTCTTTCTTGTATTTGTTTAAAATCTCTAAAGCCGATTGACCTACTTTGAATTGATGTGAACGTTTCGTTTTACGAATGTTTAATCTGATACGTTGTTCGTTTTCATCATAGTTTTTCCATTGTAAGGTAACGACATCACCAAAACGTAATCCACCCGCATAACAACTGAAAATAAACATATCACGGAAATACGTATCTGTTTGACCAGATGAACTCTTGTGATTTTTTAGCTGCTCTATTTGTTCTTTGTTTAAAAACAGTCTTGTACTCTTGTCTTTTTTGATTCTTACACTCGCAAACGGATAAGTATTTAAAGTGATGACTTCTTCACGAATGGCATCTTTAAACATTATCGCCAGAATATTTAAAGCATAATGCATAGTTGTAGAACCATTCTTTAAACGATTGCTCATAAAATTGACATAATCATTTAAAACTGTTACTGTGATATCTTCAAAGTAGATTTCGTTTGTACCTAAAAACTTCTCGAACTTTTGAATATTCATTTTATAAGCTTTATAGGTTTGAGGTGATACATTCCCTCTGATACGTTCACAACGCTCGTAAGCATATTCAAAGAAATTCTTAATATCTTTTCCTTTGATCGCTTCTTTTAATCGCTTAGCGGAGATATTTCCACGCTTTCGCTCGTTATCAGCAACCATTGCTTCTGCATCTGCAATCTTTTGAGATAAGAAAGCATTCATTCTCGTTGAATTGGGATAATTGCGTTTTACTTTTTGTTTGACATCATCCCATTCGTTTTCTTTCAACTTTACTCCAGTTGCTATAAATTTTGTTTTACGATCCTTGATTAACCGGATATACAATGGACTGTGCCCTGTTTTATCTTCTTGGTTGGTGCGAAGTACTAATTTGATTGAAGCCATTGGATTTTGAATTATGGTTTAAAAATCTATTTTTATAAACGAATGCAATCAAGTGAATTTTTTTTGTAACTTGCTGATGCAAACGAATGTAACGTGATTCTAAGGTACAACAATTGGTACAACAAATCAAGGATTTCAATGCGTTAGAGTA
>NZ_JAOCHX010000098.1:0-1894 GCF_029843245.1 Empedobacter sp. GD03739
TGCCTTTTCAGGCAGTTGGTTATCCAATAACTGGACTTTTCGAAAAAAATGAAACGCCTTATACACATACTGCTCAAGATATAATAGCTAATTTAGATTTGAATTATTTGACAGAAGTAGCGAAAGGAGCTTTGGCGACTTTATTACATTTTTCTCAAGCACAAGAGAAGTTGACTACAACAGATCATACTATTTCAACTTTGCAAGTGTACCCAAATCCAGTAAAGAGAAACCTTCATTTTTCGCAGATTTTAAAACAACCTACAATTTCTATATATAACGAAACAGGAATACAGGTCTATGAAAAGAAGTTTCGAACAGCTGTTTCGCAGATAAATTTAGAACATCTTACTTCTGGCGTTTATTTCGTTAAAATAAATTCGAATCAACATAGTTTTAAGATTTTGAAGAAATAAATTGTTGCGTCTCATTTATGTAATAAATTGACTTTTTTAGTTGAATAGTTACTTTTTTTGTCTAAATGGTAATCAACCTTTCGATACACGAGCACCGAACAAACCATACGGAATGGATATACAATGGATACAGAATACATATAGCGTGGATACACAACCGATACAGAAAAAATGCATTTTAGTGCATACAACCTCCATTTAGGTTAATGGATAACCAATTAGGTTCATTATTCGTCACTTCTAGTTAATTTGCTTGTCTAAGGGTTAATTTTACATCGTTGTTGTGCCCCATCAAGAAGAATACCGAATAAAAAATGAATATTCTAACCACAATAGAAACATAGGTTTTATTAAGTTTTACGTTCTACGCTTAACGTTTTACGGATTTTATCATTCTGAGTTTATTTCAGAATAGCATCAAATGATACTTATTTTAGAGGTTTGAATCGTCTTGGTCATTGTGCTGAATATCAAGTGGAAATACTGTTTTTGGTCATGTGTTCTTACGATTTAAATGATTCTCAAAGGTTATTTTGGTAATCTACTTCATTTTATATTTGTATTCAAAAAGTGATTTTGTGTTATTTCGAAGCCTTGAAAATTCCAGCCTCTCACAAATACATAATGGATTTTACTTAATACATTATAAATATTACATAGTACAACACTAAAATCTACTTTTTTAAATGAGATTTAAAGATTATCATTGCTCAAATGACGAGTTTAAATTCATTGAAACTTTAAAAATGATATCCTTTTGTTTTCCACTAAACATTTTTTTGTATAAAAAACAACTTGGCAATTATTACAACCCCTGAACTACAAAAATCTTTTACATACATTCTACTGCCACTATGTTGCCTTCATCCTGCCTTTATGTTGGGAGTATCTAGCAAGTATCTGTAGATGAAAAAAAAATTGGCCCTTGCGTTATATATGTTGTTTATATTTAGTGAGTGTTTATTATCAACCTCACCTTACGGGTGTACAATCACCCTCAAAAATTATATTTTTAAGCTGTTATAAGCTCAATTCCTGCTTTATCTGCCTTATATTTTATTTTGGTCATCAGTTTATAATAACTCCAATTTCTCAGTACAAAATCTTCTTCTTTGGCCAGCTCTATCTTTTCTTCTTGATCCATTAAAATAAGTGTTCCTGCTTTATTATTTACACAAAAATCAATTAACTTTCTGCTGTAAACATGTAGTCGATGATGCACATAATTTTTTTCTACTTGACTCATTTTATCTAGCGCTTTTAGTTTCCTCGTTTTTCCTTTGCCCGATTTTGCATAAGTTGCCCCAATTTGTATTCGTTTACGGGACGCTTGTATCGCTAACCTTCGGTATAGAAACTCTTCTTTGGTTCCTATAGTAAGCCGAGATTTTCCTATTTTTACAACCAACGGATATTCTAAAGAGAGAGAAGCTTCTGCAATAATTTCGGGTTGTAATTGATGATTTTCTTTTTCGATC
>NZ_JAOCHX010000099.1:0-1878 GCF_029843245.1 Empedobacter sp. GD03739
ACAATATAATATAGAACCTCACTAAGTATTTTTTAGTGAGGTTTTTTGTTTTTACGTGAAACCGTAATTTATTGTTAAAAGGTTGTTGTATGTTTGGAATATATTTATAAAAATGTAGATGATATAGGGAATATTTAACGAAACTTTTCTATCATTTATTTTGTAAATTACGATGTTATGTGCAAGTATTTCCTAAAAAATTCATTAACCAATGAAAATAAATCGAATTAAAATTGAAAACTTTCGTTCAATTAAAGAAACTGAATTCACAACAACAGACTTCAATATTTTTGTAGGTCAAAACAATTGCGGTAAAACAAACTTTTTTGAAGCAATCGAATTCTTTTTTAATGGTTTAGGAAGAGGTGCAAACATTAATGAACTTAAGTATAAAAGAGATCCTCAAAATGAAATTCTTGTCGAAATTGAATTTATAGGATCACAAAATGGAGCTTCATTAATGCAAAATCAAACAAATAAAACTAAAATTGAAAATGCTCTAAATGGAGAAGACATTGTAATTTTTCAAAGAATTAGTGGTATTCCGAATAAGCGGAAAATGTTTGTTAATGGTGCAGAAGTAACACCTGGAACTGGATTTGACGCAGCATTAAACGATTTCCTTCCAAAGTTTGAATATATAAGCACTAAACAATATTATGATGCTGTAGCAAAATATTCGAAAACAACTCCTATTGGTATAATGCTTTCTGGAGTTTTAAATACTATTCTACAAGGAAATCAACAGTATCAAGCATTTCAAGCCAAATTTGCTGAACTATTTGAAGATGATAATTCTGCAATCAAGCAAGAGTTCGTAAGTATCGGAAATAGTGTAAAAATTCATTTAGAAAAACAGTTTCCTGATACTACAAAAGTTAAGTTTGAAGTTACTCCCCCACAATTTGACGATTTACTTAAAAGTTTTTCAACATCAATCGACGATGGTGTAGAAACGTCTGCAGAAGAAAAAGGAGACGGAATGCAACGAGCTTTAATGCTTGCTATTATACAAGCTTACGCAGACTACAGAAAACAAAACGAAGATGTCGGAAAGTCATTCCTATTTTTCATAGATGAAGCAGAGTTACATCTTCATCCAACCGCACAGAGAAACCTTAAAAATGTTCTTCACGCTCTTTCGCAAGAAACAGATCAAGTATTCATAAATACACATTCATCTGTTTTTGTAGCGGATAATTATACAAATCAGTCAATTATGAAAGTTGAAAAAAACAGTGGTGAAACTGAAATTGAGGTTGTAAGCGAGTTTGAAAAACCCTATATTATTTTTGAATTGTTGGGAGGAAGTCCATCTGATTTACTTCTACCAAAAAATTTTCTAATTGTTGAAGGATTGACTGAATTTGAATTATTAACGAGAGTAATTAGAAGATTTTATGCCGATAAACCAGCTATTCAAATTATAAAAGCAAACGGTGACATTGACCAAGCTGAAAGAACAATAAATGCAATCGAAAAATTATTTATTCCATTAGGTTCTAGCATATACCAAAATCGTGTAGTATTATTATTAGATTGTCCCTCAGTACAAACAGAAGGTGGCGTAAACCATTTTAGACAAACATATAGACATTTAGTCGAGAATAATCAACTACACATATTATCACACAGGGATATTGAACAAATTTATCCTGATCAAGTTTGTTCAACATATACAAATTGGAGGAAAACTCAAGCTGACTTAGATGCTACTAATGCAAATGGAGATAAAATAATTACAGGAAAGAAGAAAAGGCAATTAGCAAAACACGTTGGAGAAAATATTACGCAAGAACAATTTGAAACAGATTTATATCTATGTTATCAAGCTTTATTAAGATGTTGGGACTTAGCTCTACAATAATGCCAGCACAT